>DYBS01000022.1 GCA_019418525.1 Clostridiales bacterium | reverse complement strand
GCCGTAATTGGTCATGGGCCCCCCCTGGGCCTGGGCGGCGGCCAGGCGGGAGAGGACATATTTCCGATTGAACATACACGCGCCGCAGTGGATGATGAGGTCGTAGGGACTCAGATCGCTGGGCCAGCCCACCCCCGCCACCACGTCCACCTGAAGGGACTGCCCCACCCGTTTGCGCAGAAGGGCGGGGATCTTCACCCGGCCGATGTCCTCCTCCAGCGGGGCGTGGGTGCAGGCCTCGGCGATGAGGACCCGGCTATTGGGCGTCAGGGCGTCGATGGCGGCCGACCCGGCCACGAAGGCCTCAATGTCCCCCTTGTAGGCGGCGAAGAGCACCGAGAAGGAGGTGAGCAGGCTCTCCTCCGGCTTGGCGGCGGCCACCTGGGGGAAGCACTGGGAGTCGGTGATGATGAGCTTGGGGGGTTGAGCGAGGGCGGAGAGGGCCTTCTGGAGGCCGCTGGCAGTGGTGCACACCACCGTGCAGGTGTGGTCCAGCAGGTCCCGGATGGTCTGCACCTGGGGGAGGATGAGCCGCCCCTTGGGGGCCTGGATGTCCTGGGGCATGACCAGCAGCACCGTGTCCCCCGGCTGTACCAGCCGGGCGGTGAGCTCCGGCTGCTGGAAGCCCTCGGGGATGAGGCGCACTAGGGCGGCGCGCAGGTCCTCGATGCCGTCGCCAGTGAGGGCGCTCACCGCCACAGCGTTCTCCTTCAAATCGTCGGGGAGGGAGGAGAGGGGATCGTCCCACCGGTCGGCCTGGTTGCAGACTGTGAGGAAGGGGATCTTCTTCTTCCGCAGGGCGTCCGCCCAAGCGAGGTCCTCCGCCGTGGGGGGCGCGGACAGCACCAGCAGGGCCACGTCGGCCCGCTCCAGGGTCTCCTGGGTGGCCTCCACCCGCAGCGCGCCCAGCTCGCCCACGTCGTCATAGCCGGCGGTGTCGATGAAGAGCACCGGGCCGATGGGGTGGAGCTCCATGGCCTTGCGCACCGGGTCGGCCGTGGTGCCCGCCACATCGGACACCAGAGCCACCGGCTGGCCGGTGAGGGCGTTGATGAGGCTGGACTTGCCCGCGTTGCGCTTGCCGTACAGGGCGATGTGGAGGCGTTCGGCCTGAGGGGTCTGGGTGAGGCTCATGGGAACTCCTTTCTTAGAAGCGGAAGTCCCGCATGCCGCCGTCCATGTCCTTCAGGTGGCGCAGCACGGTCTCCCGGACCTTGGGGTTGGTGATGGTGGGGATCTCCCGCTCGATGAGGGCGATGCCCTTCTTGTAGGTGTCGGGAGAGGCGTAGTCCTCCAGATACTCTTTCAGGGTCATCAGGGCGTTGGGGTGGCAGCAGTTGACGATCTGGCCGCTCTTGCAGAGCTTCATGAAGCGGTCGCCGGTGCGGCCCTCCCGGTAGCAGGCGGTGCAGAAGGAGGGGATGTATCCGCCGTCCAGCAGCCAGTTCACCACCTGGTCCAGGGTGCGGTTGTCGCTGACCTCGAACTGGCTGGAGTCCTCCTCCTCGCCGCCGTCGGCGTAGCCGCCCACGCTGGTGCGGGAGCCGCCGGAGATCTGGGAGACGCCCAGGCGGAGGACCTTTTCCCGGCATTCCTTGCTCTCGCGGGTGGAGATGATGAGGCCGGTGTAGGGCACGGCGATGCGCAGGATGGCCACAATCTGCTGGAAGAGGGCGTCGGTGATGCCGTTCTCGAACTCGTTGGGGTCGATGTCGTCGGCCCGGCGCACCCGGGGCACGCTGATGGTGTGGGGGCCCACGCCGTGGACCGCCTCCAGGTGCTCGGCGTGCATCAGCAGGCCCACGAAGTCGTATTTATAGAGGTTGAGGCCGAAGAGCACGCCGCAGCCCACGTCGTCGATGCCGCCCTCCATGGCCCGGTCCATGGCCTCGGTGTGGTAGGCGTAGTTGCTCTTGGGGCCGGTGGGGTGGAGGTACTCATACTGGGCCTTGTTATAAGTCTCCTGGAAGAGGATGTAGGTGCCGATGCCGGCCTCTTTGAGTTTGCGGTAGTTCTCCACGGTGGTGGCGGCGATGTTCACATTGACCCGGCGAATGGCGCCGTTCTTGTGCTTGATGCCGTAAATGGTCTTAATGCTCTCCAGCACGTACTCGATGGGGCAGCGCACCGGGTCCTCGCCGGTCTCCAGCGCCAGGCGCTTGTGGCCCATGTCCTGGAGGGCCACCACCTCCCGGACGATCTCCTCCTGGGTGAGCTTTTTCCGGGCGATGTGCTTGTTCTGGCCGTGGTAGGGGCAGTAGCGGCAGCCGTTGACGCAGTAGTTGGACAGGTAAAGGGGGGCGAACATGACGATGCGGTTGCCATAGAATTTCTGCTTGATTTCCATGGCCAGGGTCTCCATCTTGTGGATGAGCTCGGGGTCGTCACACTCCAGCAGCACCGCGGCCTCCCGGTGGGTCAGGCCCTTGCAGTCCTTGGCCCGCTCCAGCAGGGATTCCACCAGGGCGCGGTCGTTCTTGTGGGCGGCGGCGTAGGCCAGGGTCTCCTGGATCTCGGCGTCATCGATGAACTCGGTGGCGACCATGGATTTCACATTATAAGCCATGATAAGTACCTCTTTTCTCGTGTTCCAAAATCAACAGGGGATGCGCCCCAGGGCCCGGATCTGCTCGTCCAGCGTGCGGCGCTGCTGGGCGATGTGGGTGTCGGGCAGGGGGGCGGGATAGATCTCATACTTGCGCTTGTAGCAGGTGGGGGTCACCTTCAGCATGACCACGTTGGCCCCGCAGGAAAAGACGTCGCTTTTCTCCCCGGCGCTGCGCACCCCCAGGGCGGTGGTGGCGGGGAGGTTGGCACGGGGCAGCAGCAGCCGGGTGAGGGCCACACAGCGCTTGGTGACCTCGGTGCTGCCGGGGGCGGAGCCCCGGAGTGGGGTGTCCGGATGGGGGAGGAAGGGCCCGATGCCCGCCATGTCGCAGGGGATGGAGGCCAGGGTGAGAAGGTCCCGGGCCAGGGTGGCGTTGGTCTGACCCGGCAGGCCCACCATGAAGCCGCCGCCGGTCTCGTACCCCAGAGCTTTTAAATCCCGCAGGCACCGGAGACGGTTTTCCAGGGTGCCATCGGGGTGGAGGGTGGCGTAGAACTCCGGATCGGCGGTCTCGTGCTTGAGGAGGTACCGGTCCGCCCCGCAGGCGCGGAGGTGGGCGTAATCGGCCTTGCTCATCTCCCCGCAGCTGAGGGTGATGGCCATGTCGGTGCGGGCCTTGATCTCGCGAACGATCTGCCCTAAAAGCTCGGGGGTGTACCAGGGGTCCTCCCCCGACTGCATCACCAGGGTGCGGTAGCCCGCCCGATGGGCCTCCACGGCGGTGTCCACCATCTCCTCCGGCGTCATGCGGTAGCGCTCCACCCCCGCATGGGCGGCGCGCAGACCGCAGTAGGCACAGTTGCGCTTACACACGTTGGAGAACTCCAGGATGGCCCGGATGTGGACCGTGTCCCCCACCTGTTCCCGCCGCACCTCGTTGGCCCGGCGGTAGACCGGCGAAAAATCCTCCAGCGCCAGCAGCTCCTCCAGTTCTCTGGAGGAGAGGGCGGGGTTATTCCCCATGAGCGGGGGACTTGGAGTAGGTGGCCTTGGCGGACACGCCCTCCAGCATCCCCAGCTTGCCCGACAGGGCGCTGATGACCTCGGTGGGGGCGTCGATGATGATGCTGATGATGTGCAGGCTGCGGGGACGGTAGGGGATGCCCATGCGGCCCACAATGTACTCCCCATACTCGTGCAGGATGGAATTGAGCTGCTCGGTGGCCTCGGGGTTCTCCACGATGATGCCGATGACGGCGATGCGGTTTTCCATACAAATCGCTCCTTCTGTGCAGATCTCAGCAAAAAACAAACGCCCCGGTACTCCTGTACCGGGGCGAGGGACGCAGAACCAGGCGGCAGAGACTACAAAAAGCCCAAAGCCGCTTTGTGGTGGGTGCCCGCTGCCTTACCCGTCAGGAGGGGAGAACCCCCTTCCGGTCAGTACAGTTTGCATTTTGCCTTCCGTTGTCCTCGGGTACATCCCCTCGGCACGCAGGAATTTATACTCATAAGTATAACAGAAAATTCTGGAATAGCAAGAGCCAATTTGGCAAAAAAACCGGCCCCCGCCGGAGAGGCGGGAGCCGGAAACGGGATTACTGCTTGAGGGCGGACAGGGCGCAGGCGGTGCGGGCGGCCACTCGGGCGTTGTTGAACACCAGCTGGATGTTGGAGTCCAGGCTGTCGCCGCCGGTGATGGTCTTGATGCGGTCCAGCAGGAAGGGGGTGATCTCCTTGCCGTGGATGCCCTGGGCCTTGGCCTCGGCCAGAGCCTGGTCGATGGCTCCGTTGATGACGGCGGGGTCCATGGAGTACTCCTCGGGGATGGGGTTGGTCACCAGCATGCCGCCCTGGAAGCCCAGCTCCAGGCTGGTGTGGAAGGCGGCGGCCAGCTCCTCGGGGGTGTCCAGCTCATAGTCCACGGAGAAACCGCTCTTGCGGGTGTAGAAGGCGGGCAGCTCCTTGGTGCCGTAGCCGATGACAGGCACGCCGTGGGTCTCCAGGTACTCCAGGGTGAGGCCCAGGTCCAGGATGGACTTGGCGCCGGCGCAGACCACCATCACGGGGGTGTGGGCCAGCTCCTCCAGGTCGGCGGAGATGTCCATGGTGGTCTCGGCGCCGCGGTGCACGCCGCCGATGCCGCCGGTGGCGAAGATCTGGATGCCCGCCATGTGGGCGATGATCATGGTGGTGGTGACGGTGGTGGCGCCGTCCTCACCCTTGGAGAGCAGCACCGCCAGGTCCCGGCGGCTGGCCTTGTTGACCTTGGTGCCCTTCTTGCCCAGGTACTCAATGTCCTCCCGGGTGCAGCCGGCCTTCAGACGGCCGCCGATGATGGCGATGGTGGCGGGCACGGCGCCGTTCTCGCGGATGATCTCCTCCACCTTCAGCGCGGTCTCCACGTTCTGAGGATAGGGCATGCCGTGGGAGATGATGGTGGACTCCAGGGCCACAACAGGCTTACCGGCGGCCAGAGCGGCGGCGACTTCGGGGGCGACGTCCAGATACTTGTTGAGATTCATGCTGCATACCTCCATAAAATCAGGATTGGTTTTGTTCTTACAGACCGGCCCGTGTTTTCAGGGCCCGGGGATTCAGATTTGGATTGATGGTCTCGGCGCTCTCCATGGCGATGGACCCGGCGGCCAGCGCGGCCAGCGCGGTGTCCCGCAGGTCGGTGCCCTCCAGATAGGCCCAGGCGATGGCAGCCGGTGGTGTTGACCATCTCGCCGGGGAGACAGGGGAGGAGCACCCGTTCCTGGTGGTCGGCGGCGTAGATGCCCTCACCACCCAGGGAGAGGAGCACCCGGCGCAGCCCGGTGCCCAGCAGCACGTCCGCGCAGCGGTCCAGGCTCGCCCGGTCGGTGATGGTCACACCGGAGAGAAGCTCCGCCTCCAGGCGGTTGGGCTTGAGGGTGTGGAGTTTTCCCAGCACGCCCCGGAGCTTTTCCGCTTTGGCGGTGGACACCGGGTCGGCAAAGAGGGGGACCTTGGCGTGCTCGGCCAGCCACGCGATGCTCTCGGCCGGGATGTTGGTGTCAAAGACGATGAGCTGGGCGTTGTCCAGCAGGGCCTGCCGGGAGGCGAGCCAGTGGGGGGTGATGTGGTCATAGATGTCCATGTCGGACACGGCCACCGCCATGTCGCCTCCCTCATCGGCGATAAAGAGATAGGTGGACGTGGCCGCGCCGGGCACCTGGAGGGACTGGGAGATGTCGATGCCCAGCTCACCGCAGGAGGCGGCGATCTTCTGGGCGTACAGGTCGTCCCCGAAGGCGGTGAGAAGGCGGACGTCCACCTCCAGCAAAGCCAGGTTGTGGGCGATGTTGCGGCCTACGCCGCCCAGGCTCATGCGCACCTTGCCGGGGTTGGAGTCCTGGGGGACCAGCTTCCCGGCGGGGCGGCCGCCGATGTCCATGTTGACGCCACCGATGACCACGGCGTAGGGGGCGGTGCGGACGATGTAGCCCTTGCCCATGATGTAGCCCTTTTTCATCAGATTGGAGATGTGGACCGCCGCCGACGAGCGGGTGATACCCGCCTTGTCCGCCAGCTCCTGCTGGGAGATCAGGGGGTTTTCGGCGATCCAGTTGAGGATCTCGCGCTCCCGCTGGGTCATGGCCTCGCCTCCTAAACAATTCTTTATGGAATAATCGTATGCTTATAAATGCGCTTTGTCAAGAGGAAGTTGACAGTTCGCTTATGATGTGATATATTTATCACACAAAGAGACAAATACATCACATAGGAGGGAACGATATGAAACGACCGCTGCTCACCATCACCCGCAGCCGCCAGCTCAGCGCCCTGTGTTGGGTTGTGGTACTGCTGTTCGGCGCTCTGTCCCACTGGTTCCCCATCAAAGATCTGCCCAACCCCCTGCGCGCCGTAGTCGTGGGGCTGCTTTTTGTAGCCGGGGTGGTTATCATGCTGACTACCATGGGTGTATGGGTGGAGAAGGGGGACGAACGTTCAGCGGAGAACGACCGGCGCGCCCAGTCTACTCTCTTTACGCTTCTGGTCCTGGCCGTGGCCGTCCTGCTGATGCGGATGCAGGATGGCCAGACGATCACTCTGGGACGGACCGAGGTGCTGACTGTGTTCGGGTGTGTGTGGCTGGCACAAGACATCCTCTTCCTCCTCTACGAGCGCTTTGGAGCCTGAGCCATGCTGGAGACGAAGATCAAAGAGCTGCGCCTGGCTCGGGGGATGGACCAGGCCACCCTGGCCGCCCTGGTGGGGGTGCGCCGGGAGACCATCGGCCGGCTGGAGAAGGGACAGTATAACCCCTCCCTAAAGCTGGCCATGGACATCGCCAAGGTGTTCGGCCGTACCGTGGAGGAGGTATTTACCTTCCGGGAGGAGCCGTGACCGAGTATCCGCCCCCAAAAGCCGTCTGTCCGAAATCCGTGGACAGACGGCCTTTTTTTGCCTATACTGAGCTTGAAAGGAGGGAGGGGAATGGAGGTCAAAGTACAGATCGACCCAAACTGCGGGGAGCCGTCGGTGACCATCACCGCCCCCGCCCTCACCGACGAGGTAAAGGCTCTGGCCGCCCGGCTGTCCGGCGGCGGCGTCCTCACCGGCTGGCAGGGGGAGCGGGCCTTCCCCCTCCGGGAGGAGGAGCTGCTGCGGTGCTTCGCCCAGGACAAAGGCGTCAAGGCCCAGACCGTCGGAGGGGTCTATGACCTGAAAGAGCGGCTCTACGAGCTGGAGGGCAAGCTGGACCGGCACACATTCGTGCGCATCTCCCACTCGGAGATCGTGAATCTGAAGAAGGTCACCGCCCTGGACCTGTCCCTCACCGGCACCATCCGCATGACCCTGGAGGGGGGCACGGTGAGCTACGTCTCCCGGCGGTATGTGAAGAAGATCAAAGAGGCCATCGGCCTGTGAAAGGAGGAACGACCATGCTGTTTGACAACCGACGTCAGGCGCTGCACCGCGCCCTGGCCGGAGCCCTGGCGGGCGTGGCCGCCCACCTGCTGCTGGGCTGTCTGATGGGCGCTCCATTCCCGTTCGTATCCCCCGGCTTTCCCGGGATTGTCTTTCCCAACTGCAACTTCCGCTTTACGCCGGAGTGGCTGGGAGTACTGGTGTCCTTCGCCCTCTTTGCCCTGTTCGGGGCGGAGATCGGCATCGCCACACTGCCCTTTGCCGGGACCGGACAGGCGCTGGTAAAGCGGACCGTGGTCCACTTCCTCGCCATGGCGGCCACCCTGGCCCTGTGGGTGGGCCTGAACGCCGGGCCGGAGGGGATCCCCCTGGTCCTGGTTCTGCTGGCGGTGTTCTATGTGCTGATCTGGCTGGGGCGGTGGATCGGCTGGTATCTGGAGGTGGCCGCCATCCGGGAGAAGCTGGGGCTCGCCCCCGGGCCCTCCCCGCTGAAGTGGCGGGAGACCTTGCCCTACCTGGCCTTTGCCCTGCTGCTGTGCCTGGGTGTGCCCGTGGTCCTCTCGGTCTTTGACGCGGTGGACGTGCCGGTACTGCGGGCGCTGTATTTCCCCTATCTCGTTCTGCCGGTGGGCAGCTTCGTCTCCGCCCTCAGCCTGTGGAAGCGGCAGGGCTTTTGCCCCCTCTACCCGGTGGGCTGCGCCCTCTTCACCCAGGCGGCGGTCTTTCTGGTCTACAATCCCAGCGCGCTGTTCTTCTGTGGGGTGGCCTTCGGTTCCGCTCTGGCGGGCGGTCTGCTGGGCCTGCTGCTGCGGCGGCGAAAGGCGGTGTGACCATGAAAAAGGCGTTCTGGATTCTGACCGTCCTGGCCTTGCTGGCGGTCAACACCCTGGCGGCGGTGCTGTACGCCGGGGTGCCCGCCCTGGACTCGGGCACCGGCTTCATCAGCTTCTCGCCCTTTGTGGACATCGTGTGGTGGGGCGGGGTGATCCTCCTCACCGGCGTGCCCGCTCTTGTACTGGGCGTCCGCAGCCGGCCGGCCCTGCCGCGCTTCCCCCGGTGGATCGCTCCGGCGGCCGCCTTTCTGGCCCTCCAGGGGGCGCTTTCTTTGGCGATTTTGATGCTGGGTCCTGTGTTTTTGGAGGACGCCTTCTGGATTCCACCCATTCCCTTCTGGAGCTACGCCGCGGGGCTGTCCGTCCTCTATCTGGCTGCGGGCGCACTGTGGACTGGGCGCTGGGGCGGCGCTCTGGGCTGGACGCTGCTCTGGTGCGCGGCCTTCACCGCGCTGTTCCTGGTGTTGGGGCTGGGCGAGCTGGAGCGCATCGTTCAAATGGAGGAGGAGTTCCGCCGGATGGAGCCGGAGGCCGAGCTGATTTCAGCCGGCGCCCATATGGTGATGAACTCCACCCGGGGCGCGGTGCTGGGGCGGCTGGACCTGCCCGCCTGCGTGCTGATCGCGTGCTATTATGAGGAAGGAAAGGCCCTGGGCCGGTGGACCATCACCGCGCTGGCCTGCCTGCTGCCCGGGGTGTGCCTGGGGGCGGGGAGCCTTTGCGGGGCTCTGTGGAACGCCAAACAGAAATGAGGTGTGGTTATGGTTCGCAGATGGAACAAGACCGATAAAGTCCTGCTGGCGTTTACGTTGGTCACCTTCGCGGTCTATGCTGTGATTCTGGTCACCGCCTTCTGGGACCTGCCCCTGGACATCCCCCCAGAGCACCAGTTTTTGCTGCTCTACGCCCACTGTATCCCCATGTTTTTCCTGGAGCTGCTCCTGTGCCGGAGGGCGAACTGGGTGTGGCGGCTGCTCCTGCCCATTCTCTTGCTGGCCATTCCCGGCGTGTGGTTCCTGGCTACCGCCGAGTGGTATCTCCTGGCGTGGTTTATGGTGGGCTGGTGGTGCGTCGCTCCGGCGGCGGGGTGCCTTCTGGCCTGGATCGTCTGGGGCGTCCAGCAGAGC
Organism: Clostridiales bacterium; assembly: GCA_019418525.1. GTDB lineage: Bacteria > Bacillota > Clostridia > Oscillospirales > Oscillospiraceae > Pseudoflavonifractor_A. The sequence continues at coordinate 9,167 of DYBS01000022.1, read as the reverse complement.
ATGCGCCATCGGAAGGGCGCTGACGAAACTTAATCGGCAAAAAAGACCAGCGTGAGCTGGTCTTTTTTGGTGCAGGTATTGCAAAATGGAAAAAGAATGGTATACTAAACGGTGATTTACTTTGTAGAAAATGGAGTTGACCACCATGAAACGAACCACTGTCGCGCAGATCTTTGCCGACCAGGCGGCCTTTGGCGGACAGACTGTCACCGTCTGCGGCTGGGCCCGCACCATCCGGGACATGAAGACCTTCGGCTTCATCGAGCTCAATGACGGCTCCTGCTTCCGAAACCTTCAGATCGTCTTTGCCGACAATGAGGTGGACAATTTCAAGGAGATCGCCAAGTGCAACGTGGGCACCGCCTTCGTGGTCACCGGCACCGTGGTTCTCACCCCCGAGGCTAAGCAGCCCCTGGAGGTCCGGGCCCAGACCATTGCTGTGGAGGGTGCATCCACCCCCGACTACCCCCTCCAGAAGAAGCGCCACAGCGTGGAGTACCTGCGCACCATCCAGCACCTGCGTCCCCGGACGAATCTCTTCTCCGCGGCCTTCCGGGTGCGCTCCGTGGCGGCCCACGCCATCCACTGCTTCTTCCAGGACCGGGGCTTCGTCTATGTGAACACCCCCATCATCACCGGCAGCGACTGTGAGGGCGCCGGCGAGATGTTCCAGGTTACCACCCTGGACCTGGAGAACGTGCCCAAGAACCCCGACGGCACTGTGGATTACTCCAAGGACTTCTTCGGCAAAAAGGCCTCCCTCACCGTGTCCGGTCAGCTCAACGCCGAGAACTTCGCCATGGCCTTCGGCAATGTCTACACCTTCGGTCCCACCTTCCGGGCTGAGAACTCCAACACCCAGCGCCACGCCGCTGAGTTCTGGATGATCGAGCCGGAGATGGCCTTCGCGGACCTCACCGACTATATGGACACCGCCGAGGCCATGATCAAGTATATCATCCGCACCGTGCTGGAGCGCTGCCCCGATGACATCAACTTCTTCAACTCCTTTGTGGACAAAGGGCTGAAGGAGCGCCTGGAGCACGTGGCCTCCTCGGACTTTGCCCGGGTGAGCTACACCGACGCGGTGAAGCTCCTGGAGGAGAACAACGACAAGTTTGACTTCAAGGTCTACTGGGGTTGCGACCTGCAGACCGAGCACGAGCGCTACCTCACCGAGCAGGTGTTCAAGCGCCCCGTGTTCGTCACCGACTACCCCAAGGACATCAAGGCGTTCTATATGCGCCTCAACGACGACGGCAAGACCGTGGCCGCCTGCGACTGCCTGGTGCCCGGCATCGGCGAGATCATCGGCGGCTCCCAGCGTGAGGAGCGGCTGGACCTGCTGGAGAGCCGCATCAAGGAGCTGGGCATGAACCCCGAGGACTACTGGTGGTACCTGGATCTGCGGCGCTACGGTTCCTGCAAGCACGCCGGATACGGTCTGGGCTTCGAGCGGATGGTGATGTACCTCACCGGCATCAACAACATCCGCGACGTGGAGCTGCATCCTCGTACCGTTGGCAACGCGGAATTCTAAGAAAAAAGGGAGGGCCCCGGTGTGGAAGCGGCTGATGCAGCTCCACGTCGGGGCCCCATCGCAGATGGGGCGGCGCTTGCGCCGTCCAAGCGTTTTGCCGGAGGCAAAACCTTGCTGCGGGTGGGATTGATTTCCGCCCGCAGATATTTTTGGGAGCCCGGCGGCGCAGCGCGCCGACCGGGAGGAGCTGCATCCCCGCGCGGTCGGCAACGCGGAGTTTTAAACGAGAAGAAGAGGGCCCCGATGTGGAAGTTCCACATCGGGGCCCTTTGCGTTTGGAGAGGAAGCCCAGGGGTGGGCCGGAACCATCCGATTTTTGTACGTTCTTGAAAAAAGAAACAATTGGTGACAAAAACGAAATGGGGATTGTACCCCATTCAAATTTGTTGTAGAATGAGGCCGTTAACATAAAAGAGGAGGCGACACTCCATGAAACACAAGCATTTCCGCCGTGTGAGCGCGGCGTTTCTCACCGTGACCCTGCTGGCTCTGCCCGCCCGGGCCCTGACGGTCCAGCAGGCCGGGGAGCTGCTGCAGGAATACTACATCGACCCGGTGTCTCCGGAGGTGCTCAGCCAGACCTCCATCGAGGCCATGCTGAGGGTATTGGGAGACCCCTATACCCAGTATTTTACCGCCGAGGAGTACGCGGAGTTCCTGGCCTCTATGGAGGACGGCAATATCGTGGGCATCGGAATCAGCGGTACTGCCTGTGAGGAAGGGCTGCGTCTCGAGCAGGTCCTGGACGATTCCCCGGCCCAGGCCGGCGGACTCCAGGCGGGGGACATCATTACCGAGGTGGATGGACACAAAGTGGCCGGGGAAAAGCTGGAGACCGTCACCAGCTGGCTCCAGGGCGAGGAAGGCACTCAGGTGTCTGTGCGCTACCTGCGGGGCGGGGTGGAGCACAGCATGACCCTGACCCGGGCTCCGGTGATCATTCCCGCCACTACTACCAATCTGCTGGACGGCCACATCGGCTATATCACCTGTACCACCTTCGGCAGTGACACCGCTGGCCATATGGAGGATGGCATCACCGAGTACGGCAGCCAGGCCGACCACTGGATCGTGGACTTGCGGAGCAATGGCGGCGGCCTGACCCAGGCGGCGGTGGATAGCATCGGGCTCTTTGCCGGCGCTGCCACCGTGGGCTATCTGCGGGACGGCCAGGGGCAGTACTACGCCTTTGAGAGCAAGGGAGACGCCAAGACCATTGAGCCTTTGATTGTCCTCTCCGACCCCTACACCGCCAGCTCCTCCGAGCTCTTCTCCAAGGCGGCGGGGGACCTGGGCTGCGGTATCGTCATCGGTGAGCGGACCTACGGCAAGGGTGTGGCCCAGACTCTGATGGATCAGAACAACTTTCCGGACCTCTTTCAGGACGGCAGCGCGCTGAAGATCACCACCGACCGCTTCTTCTCCAGCAAGGGGGCCACCAACGACGTGGTGGGAGTGATCCCTGATCTGCTGGTCCCCGCCGGTCTGGCTGACGATGTGGCCTATCTGCTCTCGGCCAGTGCGCCCACCTCGGACACCTCCGGGTATTACCGCATCGACTTGGAGTGGCGCTGGTACATTGACAAAAATCTGGCCTCCCAGCCCGAGTGGGCCGGTGCTATGGCGGCTCTGCTGGAGGCCCTGCCCTCCACGGCCAAGGTGTGGGAGGGCACCGGCGGTGCCAGCGGCTGGCAGAGCACCAGCGCAGAGAACATCGCGGCCCAGACCGGTGTGACGGTGAAGGACCGCTCCTTCACGGACACTGCGGACAGCCCTTACGCCCAGGCCATCGATCTGCTGGCCACCTATGACATCCTCTCCGGCACCGGAAACGGGGCCTTTGAGCCGGAGGGCGACCTGACCCGGGCCCAGCTCTGCTCCCTGTTGGCCCAGGCCCTCAACTGCACCGTCCCCACCGGGGAGAGCGCCTTCTCCGACGTGCCCATGGACAGCTGGTACGGCCCCGCCGTCAACGCCCTGGCCAAGATGGGCCTGGTGTCCGGTGTGGGAGACGGCACCTTCCGCCCCGATGACCCGGTGGACCATGAGCAGTTCATCTCTATCCTGGGGCGGCTGGCCCAGTACCTGAACATCAATTTCTATGAGGACGCCAAGGCTATGCCGGCCGACGCCACCAAGACGGCGGGCCTGCTGAACTACTCGGACTGGGCCCGGGACGAGGTGTGGCTGCTGGCTCTCAGCCAGAAGGGCTACTTCGGCAACACCATCAGTCTCCTGTGGGACGACCTGGCGGATATCCAGCCCCAGGGGGTCACCACCCGGGAGGAGGCCGCTGCCCTCCTCTATCAGGTGCTGGCCTACACCGACGTTTTCCCCGTCTGAAAAAAATAAAAAATTTTTTTGAAAGAGCTGCGATAAAATCGCCCTCTCCTTCGTTATCTGGGTGAAAGGACAAAAAAGAACCCGGTAAATCGCCGGGCTGTCAACTCAGAAAGGAAGGATCGAGATGAAGAAATACAACTGGAAGCGTACCCTGATCGCAGCTGGCCTGGTGGGCACCCTGGCCGTGGGCGTGGCCGCCGCCGACGCGGTGCGGCGCAACATCACCGCGGAACTCCGTCCCGATATCGCCGTGGAGATGAACGGGACCAAACAGACCCTGAAGGACGCCAACGGCAACGTGATCAGCCCCATCATCTACAATGGCTCCACTTATCTGCCCGTGCGGGCGGTGGGAGAGCTGGCCGGTATGACGGTCTACTGGGATGAGAACAACCAGACCGTGGAGCTCACCGACGGCAGCACCTCTACTGGCACCTCTACCGGCAACTACATCGGCAAGGAGCGCGCCAAGGAGATCGCTCTGGCCGACGCGGGGCTGAGTTACTCCAACGTCACCTTCTTCCGGGTGGAGCTGGAATGGGATGACGGCAAGCCCGAGTACGAGGTGGAGTTCTACTCCGGCAACAAGGAGTATGACTACGAGATCGACGCCGTTACCGGTACCATCCGCAGCCGGGACTACGACGTGGAGAACTACACCATCCCCAGCAGCACCACCGACATCGGCTCTGAGGCTGCCAAGACCGCCGCTCTGAAGCACGCCGGGGTCAGCGCCTCCAACGCCACCTTTGTGCAGGTGGAGCGGGACTGGGATGATGGGCGTCTGGTGTACGAGGTGGAGTTCTACGCCGGCGGCAAGGAGTACGACTATGAGATCTCTGCCGCTGACGGTCAGGTCCTCAGCTACGACTACGATGCCGAGTATTATGTACCCTCGACCTCTACCGGTGCCTCCGTCACCCTGGAGCAGGCCAAGACCGCCGCTCTGAAACACGCTGGGGTCAGCGCCTCCAACGCCACCTTCGTGAAAGCGGAGCTGGACCGGGACGACGGCCGCCAGGTCTATGAGCTGGAGTTCCGCAGCGGCGGCATGGAGTACGAGTACAAGGTGGACGCCTCCAGCGGCGCTATTCTGGAAGCGGAGCGGGATCACGACTGAGATTGAATCCGGCGCCTCTTTCTGATATACTGGACCCGTGTGCACCGGCGCGGGGGCGGCCATGCCGCCCCCGCGCTGTTCTTAAGCGGAAAGGGGGAGCTGGAGACGGTGATTTTGATGATGGAGGGCGCTCGGGAGGCCCGCAAGCGCCTGGCGGACGCCGACTGTGAGGCCCTGCTGGCCGGGATCGCCCAGGGAGACCAGACGGCATTTGCTGAATTTTACCAGTCCACCGACCGGGCGGTGTACGCCTATGCCCTGTCGCTGACCCGCAATCACCACGATGCTCAGGATGTGATGATGGATGCCTATCTGAAAATCCGCTCCGCCGCCCACCTCTACCGCCCGGATGGAAAGCCCATGGCCTGGGTGTTCACCATCGTGAAAAACCTGGTCCGGGACCGCTGGCGGCTGGGGGAGCGGGAGGAGCTGATGGGGGATGTGCCGGAGGGAGAGCTGGCCATCCCTGATACCGACCGAAGTGACGCAGCCATGGTGCTGCGCCAGGCCATGCGGGTACTCAGCCGGGAGGAGCGGGAGATTGTGCTCCTCCACGCGGTGTCCGGCCTGAAGCACCGGGAGATCGCCGCCATGCTGGAGCGGCCGTTGTCCACCGTGCTCTCCCGCTATCACCGGGCGCTGGGGAAGCTGCGGAATGCCCTGGCGGAAGAGGAGGTGTGACCATGGCTAGAAACTGGAGCGACCGGGACGTGGAGAACCTGCTGCGTCAGGCGGTAGGACAGAGCGTGCCCGATATCTACCGGCAGGTCTCCACAGAGCCGGTGGACCCCCTGCTCAACCCCGACCACATCGTGCCTCCCCAGCGGCCCCGCCGCCGGCGCTTTGGCCGGGCCCTGGGGGCATTATGTGCCCTGCTCTGCCTGGTGCTGGGCATTGGCCTCTTCTTCCAGTTCCACACCGCCGCCATTGTCTCCATTGGCGAGGAGCCCGATGTGGAGCTGTCGGTGAACCGCTTTGGGCGGGTACTGGAGGCCCGGGGCTGCAGCGAAGCCGGAGAGGCCCTGCTGGCCGGGCTCTCCCTGAAGGGAGAGGATCTGGATGACGCAGTGGAGCACCTGGGATGGACCATGGCCGAGAGCGGCTATCTGGACGGCTCCGACGTGCCCGTCTCAGTGGACGGCGGCGACTGGAAGTACAACCGGGAGCTGCAGGAGGAGGCACAGGAGGCCCTGGAGGATGTGCTGGAGGACTGGGGCGGCGGCGGCCACGCCGTGGCCGGTCCAGTGACGGGCGTCACCGGTGACGGGACTGCCTCCGCGCCTGCGGTGACGGCCAGCGGCACACCCACACCCACTGGGCAGACGGGAACTGCGGTTCCTCCGGTAGTCTCCACACCGGTCCCCACGGCGGCGGGGAGCAGCCTGTGGACCGAGGAGCAGGCCCGGCAGGCCGCGCTGGCCCATGCCGGGGTCAGCAGCGCCGACGCTACCTTCACTAAGACGGAGCTGGACCAGGACAACGGCCGGACGGTATATGAGCTGGAGTTCTACACCGGCGGCACGGAGTATGAGTATGAGGTGGATGCCTTTACCGGAGCGGTGCTCAAGTCCGAACAGCAGGGTGGCCATGGAGGGGCCGGGAGCAGTACCATCTCCGCGGCCCAGGCGGAAAACATTGCCCTCCAGCACGCCGGGCTCACCGCCGGGCAGGTCACCGAGCGGAAGGTAGAGCTGGACGAGGACGACGGTGCGCTCTACTATAAGGTGGAGTTCAAACAGGGCGGCATGGAGTATGAATATGAGATCGACGCGGTCAGCGGCGCCATCCGCGCGGTGGAGACTGACTGAAAAATCCCCGGAGGATGTGATTCCTCCGGGGATTTTTTGCTATATTTATCACATCTGGGAGAGATAACGGCGCAGGGCACGGTCCGCCCGCTGGACCAGAGCGGTTTCCTCTACGCCCGTCAGACGGCCGCGCTCCGCCACCAGACGGCCATGGACTACGGTGCCGTCCACCGGTCCCCGGAAGCCCACCGTACCCAGCAGGGATTTGGGGTCGTACAATGTGCCGGTGAGCTCCAGCCGGCGGGTGTCCAGGAAGAAGCAGTCTCCCGCCTTCCCCACCTCCAGAGCGCCCAGGTCACTCCGGCCCAGGACGGCGGCGCTGCCCCGGGTGGCCATTTTCAGAAGGTCATAGCCGCTGGGGGCCCGGCTGCTGGAATGGAGGCGGTGGAGCAGATAGCTTACCCGCAGTTCTTCCAGAAGGCTGGAGCCGTCGTTGGAGGCGCTGCCGTCCACCGCCAGCCCCACCGGGACTCCCAGGCGGAGCATCTCCGGAACGCGGCACACGCCCGAGGAGAGCTTCATGTTGGAGATGGGGCAGTGGGCGATGCCGGTACCAGTCTCAGCCAGACGGCGCAGCTCCTCGTCATTGAAGTGGATCCCGTGGGCATACCACACGTCGGGGCCAGTCCAGCCCAGGGTCTCCAGATAGGCCAGGGGGCGCATGCCGTGGCGCTCCAGCACGTAGCGCTCCTCGTCTTGCGTCTCCGCCAGGTGGGTGTGCAGGCGCACACCCAGGCTGCGGGCCAGCAGGGCCGACTGCCGCAGCAGCTCCGGCGACACGCTGAAGGGAGAGCAAGGGGCCAGCGCCACCTGGTGCATGGCCAAAGGGCGGGGGTCGTGGAAGCGCTCCACGGCCCGCTGGGAGTCGGCCAGGATCTGATCCACTGTCTGTACCACGCTGTCAGGGGGCAGACCGCCGTCCTTACGGCTCAGGTCCATGCTGCCCCGAGAGGCAAACAGGCGGATGCCCAGAGTGTCGGCGGCGGCGAACTGCTGCTCCAGCAGATCCTCCGAGCGGCCCTGGGGGAACACATAGTGGTGGTCAAAGCAGGTGGTGCACCCGGTTTTCAGCAGCTCGCCCAGCCCAACCAGCGTGCTGTAATACACGATCTCGCTGTCCAGGTTCTTCCAGATCTCGTAGAGGGCGGTAAGCCAGTCGAACAGCTCCAGGTTCTGTACCTGGGGGAGGTTGCGGCTGAAGGTCTGGTAGAGATGGTGGTGAGTGTTGATGAGACCGGGGTAGACGATGCAGTGGGAGACGTCGATCACCTGGTCAGCTTGGGGGGCGTGGGGGCCGAGGGGGCCGAGGTGGGTGATGCGGCCGTCCTCGATGCGCAGGTCAGCCCCTTCCAGCACCCGGTCGTCTTGATCGCAGGTGACCAGATAGCGCGCGTTTTTCATGAGCAGCGATGCCATAGCGGTTCCTCCTTTGTGCTGGGATGGGTAAAAAAGAACCGAGGACAGTTAACCGGTGCCGCCCCACAAAGAGCGGACACTTATAGTTAACTATTCTCGGTAGTTGGTAGAAACACCCATCCACATTATGGGCCTATATAAGTGTAGACTGGATTCAGTTGTAAGGACAGTATAACGGGCCGGCGCCCAACCTGTCAAGTGATCAGAGGGAGAAATCCTCGTCGTCCAGACGGCTCAGGTCCAGCACCGCCGGACGGGGCGGCACCCGCAGCAGCGGATCATACCGGAAGGAGCGGCAGTGGCTCCCCGCCTGGACCACGCCTTTTTTCCGACAGAGGATGGAATCGCCCTCCAGCCGGGTGCCGTGGGCGCAATAGGCGCAGCGGGGCTCGATCTCTTTTTTGAACAACATGGTATGTCAGTACCTGCCTTCCGGGGCCATTTGCCCAACATAGTACCCTTTATTATAGCATACCCCGGCGAGTGTGACCAGAGTTTTTTCCCAGCGCCGCCGCCGACAGCAGCAAAAAGGCCAGAAAAGTCACCCAGGCGGCCACGGTAGAGAGGGTCAGCGCGGTGGAGAAGTCCAGCGCGGCCAGATCGTCCACCTGCTGGGCCAGCAGGGCGGACACCGGCGCGCCCAGGGGGAACACCCGGGCCAGTGCGGCGGTGAAGAGGGCGGAGAGGACTCCGTGGAGAAATTTTCCGATGAGGTAGGTGCGGGGGGATAGGTCGCTCTCTCCCAGGAAGGAGAGCACCTGGCAGTGGACCGACAGCCCCGCCCACCCCAGCAGAAAGGCCGCCATGGACAGCCGCCCGGTGAGGCTCCCCTCGCCCATGAGGGTGGAGACCCCGGAGGTGAGCTCCAGCGCGCCGGTGAGGAGCCGCCGGACCCACAGTGGGCTCAGCCCCAGGGGGGCCAGGAGGCCCCCCAGAGCTG
>DYBS01000219.1 GCA_019418525.1 Clostridiales bacterium | reverse complement strand
CCGCCTTTTCTTTCCCCTATTTCTTTTCGCGAAAAGAAATAGGGCGCTGTCCGCGTAGGACGCCCGCGCGGCGAGCGCAGGAACGGATCTTACTTGATGGCCTTGGTGTCCACTTCCTCCTTGAGGAGGGCGGCGAAGGCGTCCAGGGACATGGCGCCCTGGTCCTCGCCGGAGCGGTGCCGGACGGAGACGGTGCCGTTCTCCTTGTCACGGTCGCCCACCACCAGCATATAGGGGATCTTCTGGAGCTGGGCCTCGCGGATCTTGTAGCCGATCTTCTCGTTGCGGGTGTCCACCTCCACGCGGAATCCCATGGCGTCCAGCTTGGCGGCGACGTCGGAAGCGTAATCGTCCACGCGGTCGGTGATGGTGAGGACCTTCACCTGCACGGGGGAGAGCCAGGCGGGGAAGGCACCGGCGAAATGCTCGGTGATGACGCCGATGAAGCGCTCGATGGAGCCCAGGACCACCCGGTGGATCATGACGGGGCGGTGCTTCTCGTTGTCGGCGCCGGTGTACTCCAGCTCGAAGCGCTCGGGCAGCTGGGAGTCCAGCTGGATGGTGCCGCACTGCCAGGTCCGGCCCAGAGAGTCGGCCAGATGGAAGTCCAGCTTGGGGCCGTAGAAGGCGCCGTCGCCCTCGTTGATGACGAAGTCCTTGCCCATCTCGATGATGGCGTTCTTCAGGATATCCTGGTTCTGCTCCCACTCCTCCACGGTGCCGATGTGGTCCTCGGGCATGGTGGAGAGCTCAATGGTGTAGGAGAGGCCGAAGGTGGAGTACACCTCGTCGAAGAGGCGGACAGTCTCCTGGATGACATCCTTCATCTGCTCCCGGGTCATGAACACGTGGGCGTCGTCCTGAGTGAAGCAGCGCACCCGGAACAGGCCGTGGAGGGCGCCGGAGAGCTCGTGGCGGTGGACCAGGCCCAGCTCACCCACCCGCAGGGGCAGCTCCTTGTAGGAGTGGGGCTCGCTGGAGTAGACCAGCATGCCGCCGGGGCAGTTCATGGGCTTGATGGCGAAGTCGGTGTCGTCGATGACAGTGGTGTACATGTTGTTCTTATAGTGGTCCCAGTGGCCGGAGCGCTCCCACAGCTGGCGGTTGAGCATCATGGGGGTGGAGATCTCCACATAGCCGTAGCGCTTGTGGACCTGGCGCCAGTAGTCGATCAGGGTGTTGCGGAGCACCATGCCCTTGGGCAGGAAGAAGGGGAAGCCGGGGCCCTCGTCCCGCAGCATGAACAGGCCCAGCTCCTTGCCCAGCTTCCGGTGGTCGCGGCGCTTGGCCTCCTCGATGCGCTGGAGGTAGGCGTCCAGCTCTTCCTTCTTGGGGAAGGCGATGCCGTAGATGCGCTGGAGGGTCTCGCGGTTGGAGTCGCCGCGCCAGTAGGCGGCGTTGCAGGCGGTGAGCTTGATGGCGTTGCCCTTCACCCGGCCGGTGGAGTCCAGGTGGGGACCGGCGCACAGGTCGGTAAACTCGCCCTGCTTATAGAAGGAGATGTGGGCGTCCTCGGGCAGGTCGTTGATGAGCTCCACCTTGTAGGGCTCGCCCTTCTCCTCCATGAACTTTACGGCCTCTTCCCGGGGCAGCTCAAAGCGCTCCAGCTTCAGCTTCTCCTTGCAGATCTTGCGCATCTCAGCCTCGATCTTCTCCAGAATCTCGGGGGTGAAGGGGAAGGGGGAGTCCATATCGTAGTAAAAACCCTCTTCGATGGAGGGGCCGATGGCCAGCTTCACCTCGGGGTACAGGCGCTTGACGGCCTGGGCCAGGATGTGAGAGCAGGTGTGCCAGTAGGTCTGGCGGTACTCGGGATTTTCAAAGGTATACTTGTTCTCTTCAGACATGATAAAAACCTCCTTGCAGAATCGATTCCGGGGCGGAGGGTATAAAAAACGCTTCACCCCTGAACTTCAGGGGTGAAGCGATCAGCTCCACGGTTCCACCCTGCTTACGGCAAATGCCGTCGCTCGTGACCGCTGTAACGGGCGAATCCCGGCCCGGTCCTCCCGGGCGGCTCAGGAGTGGTACTGCCGCCGCGTGTCGTGGGGTCCTTTCAGCCTAAAAACCCCTCTCTGTCCGCCGCTGTGCGGTTTCGTCTCCGTCAAAGCCAGTTTTTGATACGCGGACACTATATCACCAAACCCGGGCGCTGTCAAGCGGAGGGCGGATTTTTTGCCTGGGAAACATCTCCGGTGCGGGCGACTAGCTGGGGGCCCACGGGTATGCCCTTCCCTTAGAGCCGGGCGGCGGTGAGCAGGCAGGTGAAGCCCAGGGACCGGCGAGGCAGGCCCATTTCGTCCAGAAGGGTTTTCAGCTGTTCCTCCACGAGCGGGGGCCTCCTTTCGTTCTGGTGAATAAGTCAACTATAAATTCATATAATATGAATGTCAAGTGGATAGTTCCATTTAAAAGCCGTTTATTTTGCTCGCAACTCACTTATGATGGAGAGTAAAAGTGAGGGCGGAGCTATGAATCTGGACTACAACAAGATCGGAAAACGGATCGCACGATGCCGCAATGACCATGGACTGACCCAGGCGCAGCTCAGTGAAATGGTGGGGGTAAGCGATACCTACATCTCCAACATCGAGCGGGCGGTGTCCATCCCCTCCACCGAGGTGATCATGCGCCTGGCGCTGGCTCTGGACACCACGCCGGACACCTTTCTGGTGGGGACCGCCCGCCTGAGCGGGGAGGAGGCCTGGCGCACCGTGGCTGACCAGCTCCGGGGCCTGGACCGGCGGCAGCTGGACCTGGTGGAGCGCTTCATCGGCTGGGTGCGGGAGCAAAAGCTCTGAGGGAGCGTTATTTACAAACTATTCATAATTCGGTCACGATTTAGCCGTAATTCTTGGGTACTATAACGATGGAAGCAGGAAGGAGCAGACCTGACTTCCAAAACAGACACGCCAACCAATCCCTCTCCAACCCCTTTGCAAAACACACAACACACACCCAGAAAACCCCGGCCGGGAGGCCGGGGTTTTCTGGTTACTTGCAAGCTTGAAATCCGGATTGGGTTGGTTTATGATGTTTAGAGAAAATGTGTTATCCTCAAAGGGAGGTCATGACTCATGCGAGATGGTTTTATCAAGGTAGCGGCCGGCACCCCCAAGATCCGGGTGGCCGACTGCCGCTATAACGCCGAACAGATTTTTTCCCTCATGCGGGAGGCGGACAAGCAGGGCGTGAAGGTCCTGTGTCTGCCCGAGCTGTGCCTGACCGGCTACACCTGCGGGGACCTGTTTCTCCACGACACCCTGCTGAAGGGGGCCGAGGAGGGCCTGTCCACCATTCTGGAGGCCACCAAGCACCTGGACATGCTCACCGCGGTAGGCCTGCCGGTGCGCAATAAATGGGACAACAAACTGTATAATTGCGCCGCGATTATCCATAAGGGAGAGATCCTGGGCCTGGTGCCGAAGAGCTACCTGCCCAACTACGGCGAGTTCTATGAGCAGCGCTGGTTTACCTCCGGCGCCGGCGTGGAGGTCAATCTGGAGCTGTGCGGACAGCAGGTCGAGCTGAACAGCCGCAATCTCTTCGCCTGCGAGACCATGCCCAACCTGGTGGTGGGCGTGGAGATCTGCGAGGACCTGTGGGCCGCCAATCCCCCCTCGGTGACGCTGGCGGGGGAGGGTGCCACCCTGATCCTGAACCTGTCGGCCAGCGACGAGCTGGTGGGCAAGGCCAGCTACCGCCGCCAGCTGGTGGTGGGGCAGTCGGCCCGGCTGGTGTGCGGCTATGTCTACGCCAACGCCGGCGAGGGCGAGTCCACCACCGACCTGGTCTTTACCGGCCATGACCTCATCGCGGAAAACGGCGTGCTGCTGGCCGAGCGGCGCTTTGCCAACGGCCTGACCATCAGCGAGGTGGACGTGGACCGCCTGGTGTACGAG
>DYBS01000218.1 GCA_019418525.1 Clostridiales bacterium | reverse complement strand
TGGATGGGCGGGGTATGCTCCTAAAGCGGTCCCCATAGCCCTCCGGCTCCGGCCGGGCCAGGGACACGGCGCTGAGGAGCAGCACGCAGGCCAGGAACAGGGGGAGCAGCAGAAATTTACGTCTCATCGTCGTCCTCCAGTCGTCCGTCGAAGTGGAGCAGGTCCCCCACGTCGCAGTCCAGATAGTAACAGATGCGGTTGATGGTGTGGAAGCGCACGCCGCTGGCTTTGCCGCTGCGGAGGATGGAGAGGTTGGCCTCGGTGATGCCCACCTTGGCGCACAGCTCCTTGGCGGTCATGCCCCGCTTGCGCAGCATTTCACTCAAATGGACGGTGATTGCCATGGCAGCGCCCTCATATAATGGTCTGGTTGTCGTCATAGACCGCTTTGGAGCGCTCCATGTACCGACACAGCACCAGGAGTCCCGCCGCCGAGAGCAGGGTGGGAAGGGGGAGCAAAAGCTGCACATCCAGGTGGAGCAGCGCCCCGGGGAGGAGCAACTGGACGAGGTCGCAGCCCAGGGACACCGCCAGGGCCACATTCACGCACCAGAGGGCGTTTTTGGCGGTAGTCCGGCAGAGCTCCACCGTCTCCGGCGCGAAGGGGTCCCCCTCCATCTGCCGCCCCAGCTCCGCGCCCTGGAGGAGGAGCCAGCCCCCCAGAAAGTCCGGGATGAGCCGCACCAGGGTGAGGACGCCCAGCACCGTACCGGTGACTGCGGCGGCTTCCGGCGCGCCGGTGTTGCCCGAGAGCACGTTTTCCACCTGGCTCCACAGCCGCACCACCGCCCAGCCGGAGAGAGACAGGGCGCGAAGCTCTTCGCCCAGGTGCAGCAGGGTGCTTCCTGAGCCGGTCAGGCCCAGTCCGGCCAGCCCGCCGCCCAGCAGTCCGCCGATCAGCGCGGGAAACAAGAGGAATCGGACGCGCTCTTGATCCATACAATCGCCTCCTTAAATTATTGTTTTACGATAATTCTTTCTGAGCTCACTATAACACATGCTTCTCAGATGCGCAAGGAGAAAATTATTGTTATACAATAATTTTAAAAACGAGAAAAAAGGAGTTGACAAATTAGAATATTAGAATATAATAATATTAGAAAATGCGAATGAGGTGAGGACATGGAATCCGACGCCATCCTCTATGAGGAAAAGGCCGCGCTGTTGAAGGCATTGGCCCATCCCCTGCGGCTGAAGATCGTGCGGGGGCTGCTGGTGTGCGGCTGCCGGAACGTGAGCTGCATCGAGGAAAAGACGGGTCAGTCCCAGTCCTGTATCTCCCAGCACCTTTCCAAACTGCGAGCCGCCGGTATCGTCCGGGCAGAACGCAGCGGAAATGAGGTATACTATACCATAGCCGACCCCAGTGTGGCGGCCGTGGTGGCCGCCCTGTTGGGCGAGCGGGAGGAGGATTACCATTGAAATACGACGTGATCGTCATCGGCGGCGGCCCGGCGGGGCTGTCGGCGGCGGTGCAGGCCCGGGTACGGAACAAGTCCGTCCTGGTGGTCAGCAGTCCCACCGCCGACCTGCCCGTCTGGAAAGCCGAGCGGATCGACAACTATCTGGGCCTTCCCGGGCTGTCCGGGGCAGAGCTCATGGAGCGCTTTGAGGCCCACGCCCAGGAGCTGGGGGTGGAGCGGCGTACCGGCCGGGCCCTCAACGCCATGCCTATGGACGGTGGCTTTTTCGTGGCCGTGGACAGCGACGTGGTGGAGGGGGGCGCGCTGGTGCTGGCCTCCGGCGTGAGCCAGGGGCCTGCCCTCCCCGGCGAGCTGGAGCACCTGGGCGCAGGGGTGAGCTACTGTGCCACCTGCGACGGGATGCTCTACCGGAACAAGGACGTGGTGGTGGTGGGGAAATCCACCCACGCCCCCGAGGAGGCCAATTACCTCCACGGTCTGGGCTGCCGGGTGACCTATGTGAGCGCCAAGGCCCCCGATGGGCTGGACCCCGCCATCCCGGTGGTGCAGGCCAAGCGCCTGGCCATCCTGGGCGAGGGGAAGGTCTCCGGCGTGGAGGCCGACGGGAACACGATTCCCTGTGACGGGGTGTTCCTCCTGCGCAGCGCCGTGGCCCCCACCCAGCTGCTCCCCGGCCTGGAGCTGGATGGGCCCTACATCCGAGTGGACCGGAACATGGCCACCAATCTCCCCGGCGTCTTTGCCGCCGGAGACTGCACCGGGCTCCCCCTCCAGATCTCCAAGGCGGTGGGGGAGGGGCTCGTGGCCGGACTTCGGGCCGCGGAATATCTGGATCATCAGTAAACATCATTTTTATAGATCGGAAAGGAAGAAATTGCAATGGCACTCTATCATTTCAATCTGGACGGACTCAAGAAGGCGGTTTCCTCCGGGAACCTGACCATGGTGGACTTCTGGGCCAGCTGGTGCGGCCCCTGCCGGATGCTGGCCCCCACCATTGAGAAGCTGGCCAACCAGTATGAGGGCAAGGCCATCGTGGGCAAGGTCAACACCGACGAGGAGCCCGCCCTGGCTCAGGGTCTGGGCATCATGAACATCCCCACCGTCATCTTCTTCAAGGACGGCAAGGAGATCGACCGGAAGGTGGGCGTCATGCCCGCCGAAGCCTACACCGCGGTGCTGGACGCCAACCTGTAAGCTATCCTGTGAAATGTGAAGGTCCCCTGACGCGTATCAGCGCCAGGGGGCCTTTTTTCATAGGCCTTGACGCGATGCACTTCCAGGGATAGAGTATCCCTGTGGAGAATTGACACAGAGATTACAAATCTTTGTTTTACCTTTGAGGTGAAAGGGGGGAGCGGTATGAAGGACCGCATCCTGATCGTGGAGGACGAGGCCAAGCTCCGGGAGGTGCTGTGCGACTACTTCCGCAGCAAGGGGGCGGAGCCCGCCGAGGCGGCGGACGGCCTGCGGGCCCTGGAGCTTCTGGAGCGCGAGAGCTTCGACGCGGTGCTGCTGGACATCATGATGCCCGGGCTGGACGGCCTCTCGGTGTGCCGGGCGGTGCGGCGGGAGAGCGATGTGCCCATCTTGTTCCTCACCGCCCTCTCCGACGAGGAGGACAAGCTCCAGGGCTACGAGCTGGGGGCCGACGACTACATTACCAAGCCCTTCACCATGTCCGTGCTCTACGCCAAGACCATGGCCCTCATCCGCCGCAGCCGGGGGAGCATGCGCACCGGTGACCGGCTGGAAGCGGGGGGCATCTCTCTGAACCGCGCGGCCCGGCGGGTGACGGTGGGGCGGCGGGAGATCGCCCTCACCCCCAAGGAGTACGCCCTGCTGTACTGCCTGATGGTGAACAAAAACATGGTCCTGAGCCGGGAACAGCTGCTGGTGAAGTGCTGGGGCTACGACTATGAGGGGGAGTCCCGGGCGGTGGACACCCACATCAAGCGTTTGCGGGAGAAGCTGGGGGATGCCGCCGGGTGCATCAAAACCGTCATCAAGGCGGGTTACAAACTGGAGGGGTGACTGTGAAAAAGCTGCGCACACCGGGCGCCATGGCGGCCACCACGGTTCTGGTGGGTGGCTTGGCGCTCCTTCTGTGGCTCGCCGGCATGTACTGTACTACCTCGGTGACCGCCGAGTATGCGGCGGAGCGCTTTTTGCAGGACCACGGGGAGCGGGCCGACGACCTGATGGAGCGGGATATTTCCTTCCAGATAGACAGCAGCGCGAAGCTGGACGCCGACTATGACAATTACAATAAAAATCTGATCTGGAACGCCGTAAGGAACGGCCTGTCCGGCCACTGGACCCCTCTGACCGAGGGGGAGGGCGGCTTCCTGCCCCGGCGGGACGGGGAGGAGTATGTCTGGCAGGCCACCGCCGCCTTTGACGCCCAGGGGAACCTGCTGGCGGGGAGCTGGGAGGACTATATCAATTTTGAGGACCTCACCGAGGAACAGTGGCAGGCGGGGGAGG
>DYBS01000217.1 GCA_019418525.1 Clostridiales bacterium | reverse complement strand
CCCCGGCAGATCGAGGTGGCCCTCCCCACCTATGAGGACGTGCATCTGGTAAAACCCCGACTGGTGTACATCTCCCAGGCCACTGAGACCGGCGGCGTCTACACCCGGGACGAGCTGGAGGCCCTCCACAATGTCTGCCGGGCGCACGATCTGCTCCTCTTCGTGGACGGCGCTCGCCTGGGCTGCGCCCTGGCCGCCGCGGGAAACACCCTCACCCTGGCCGACCTGGCCCGGCTGGCCGACGCCTTCACCATCGGCGGCACCAAGAACGGCGCCCTCATTGGCGAGGCCCTGGTGATCCCCGATCCCACGCTGGCCAAGGACCTGTTCCGCATCAAGAAGCAGCGGGGCGCGGTGCTGGCCAAGGGCTGGCTGCTGGGCACCCAGTTCGAGGCCCTGTTCACCGACGGGCTCTACTTCGAGCTGGCCCGCCACTCCAACGCCATGGCCCAGCGGCTCCAGGAGGGGCTGAGTGAGAAGGGCATCTCCTTCTACTTCCTCTCCCCCACCAACCAGATCTTTCCCATCGTGGACGATTCCCTCCTCCCCGCCCTGCGGGAGGTCTGCGCCTTCGAGGTGTGGGGCCCCGCGCCCCGCATGGGCCAGACCGTCATCCGGCTGGTGGCTTCCTTTGCCACCACCGAGGCCGATGTGGAGGGCCTGCTGACCCACTTCCCCCTGTAACAGGAGAAAGGAGTCCGCTATGGACAGTGAACTGCTCAAACTGCGCATCCCCAACGCCATTTACCGGGTCGCCCAGATTTTAGAGATCATCGTGTCCCTGTTCGTCATCGCCGCCATTGCCCTCTCCCTGGTGTCGGTAGCCCACGAGCTGGGTCTGATGGCCACTGAGCCCGCCAATACCGACAAGCTCCAGGAGTTCCTGGCCACCGCCTTTACCGTGGTCATCGGCATCGAGTTTTTGAAAATGCTCAGCCGCCACAACATGAGCTCGGTGGTGGAGGTCCTCCTCTTCGCTATTGCCAGGCAAATGGTCATTGAGCACACCACCGCCACGGAAAATCTGGTGATGGTCATTTCCATCGGGCTGCTCTTCCTCATTCGGAAGTACCTGTTTATCCCCGATCTGGACAACCGTCCCTCCGCCGTGTTCCCCCGCCATCTGCATCCCGAAAAGGAACCCGCGTCGAAGGATTGATCCTCTATCCCGCAAAAATGGGGCCGTTACAGTATTCTCTGTAACGGCCCTGTTCTTTTTGAATGGTACAGTTTATCCCAGCGCCACATCCAGGGTCATCATCACTGTGAAGCCCAGCGCGAAGGTGATCACGCCGACATCGGAGTGCGGCGGAGCGGACATCTCGGGGATGAGCTCCTCCACCACCACATAGAACATGGCCCCCGCCGCAAAACTCAGGAGGTACGGCAGAGCCGGCACCAGGAATCCCGCCCCCCAGATGGTGAATGCCGCCGCGATGGGCTCCACCACGCCGGAGAGGATGCCGTACCGCAGGGCACTGCGCCGGGTCATTCCCTCCGCCCGCAAAGGCATGGAGATAATGGCGCCCTCGGGGAAGTTCTGGATGGCAATACCCAGCGCCAGTATTAGAGCGCTGCCGAGGGTAATGGCGGGATTGCCTGCCAGATACCCGGCAAACACCGCTCCCACCGCCATGCCCTCAGGGATGTTGTGGATGGTCACCGCCAGAACCAGCTTGGCGGTACGGCTCAGGCGGCTGCTGGGCCCCTCAGTCTGATCGCTGTCCAAGTGCAGATGGGGCACACTGTGGTCCAACAATAGCAGAAAGGCCACACCGGCCCAGAAGCCGATCACCGCCGGCAGAAAAGCAAAGCGCCCCATGGATTCCGCCTGCTCCATGGCGGGCAGCAGCAGACTCCAGATGGAAGCCGCCACCATTACGCCCGAGGCAAAGCCGGTCAGCCCCCGCTGGAGCCCCCGGTTGAGCTGTCCCTTCAGAAAGAGGACGCACCCCGCGCCCAGAGAGGTGCCCAGAAAGGGGACCAACAGGCCCCCCAGCACCTCATAATTCAGTTCCATATGTAACCACCTTTCTTCTCCCGTTTTTAGGGGAGATAGCATAAGCTAACTTAGATGCCGTCAGGATAGCATATCCGCCCCTCCTTGTCAATGCGCCCGGCGGGGCGCTGCTCCATCCTATGTAGCGCCCCCGGGCGGTTGTGCGGGGGCGTGGGGTCACATGCTCTTGCGGATCTGGCGGATGGCGTTCTTCTCCAGCCGGGATACCTGGGCCTGGGAGATGCCAGCCTCGGCGGAGCCCTCCATCTGGGTGCGGCCCTCGAAAAAACGCAGGGCCAGGATGCGCCGCTCCCGGGGAGAGAGCTGACCGATGGCCTCCCGCAGGGCGATACGCTCCAGCCAGTCCTCGTCGGTGTTGCGGGAGTCCTTCACTTGGTCCATGATGCAGATAGCCTCCCCTCCATCGGAGTACACCGGATCGTAGAGCGACACCGGGTCCACGATGGCGTCCAGGGCGAACACCACGTCCTCCCGCTTCACCCCCAGCTCCGATGCCACCTCCTCCACGGTGGGCTCCCGCTGGTGTTCGCTCATAAAGCGCTCCTTGACCTGGAGAACCTTATAGGCCGTGTCCCGCATGGAGCGGGACACGCGCACGGCGCTGTTGTCCCGCAGATACCGCCGGATCTCTCCCACGATCATGGGCACGCCATAGGTAGAAAAGCGCACGTCCAGATCCGTGTTGAAGTTATCGATGGCTTTGATGAGCCCGATACACCCCACCTGGAACAGATCGTCCACGTTCTCCCCCCGACCGTTGAACTTCTGGAGAACCGAGAGCACCAGACGCAGGTTTCCCGCGATGAGCTCCTCCCGGGCCGCCTGGTCTCCCGCCTTGGCCCGCTTGAGCAGCTCGATGGTCTCTTCGTTCTTTAAAACCTTGAGTTTTGCGGTATTGACCCCGCATATTTCCACTTTTCCAATCATGGAAACGCCTCCCGGAGTGAACATACTGTGTTCAGTATCTCCCTTCGGGCGGGCTTCATACGGCGCGCCCCGCGGCAATCTTTTTTATCGTGGGACCCCCTTCGATGGACTTCGCGGGTCCAGGAAAAAAGAAAATTTCCGCTTGCCAAATCCGGGCAGGTATGCTATACTATCAAAGTCAGCTTCCCATGCAGGTATAGTTCAGTGGTAGAACGTCAGCTTCCCAAGCTGAATATGAGGGTTCGATTCCCTTTACCTGCTCCAAAAAAGACCACACCATCCGGTGTGGTCTTTTTTTCTGTTCAGCCGTGGGTTTTCGCCCGGGTGCGTGTATAATAAGGTAGAACACACCCGGAAAGGAGGGGAGCTCATGGGAGATGAGGACATTCTGGACCTGCTGCGCACACGGGACCCCCGGGGTGCGGAGGAATTGCTGCTCCACTACGGGCCTCTCATGCGCTACATCATAGCCCCCATCCTCTCCGACCCCCGGGACAGGGAGGAGTGCCTGTCCGAAGTAGTCCTGCGGGTGTGGGAGCGCATAGCCCAATTCGACCCCCAGCGGGGCTCGTGGAACGCCTGGCTCACCGCCCTGACCCGCAATATCGCCCTCAACCACGCCCGGCGGGAGGAACGCCACTCCACCGGAGAAGAGCTGAGCGAACATACCCCCTCCCCCGCTCCCACGCCGGAGGAAACTCTGCTCCGGCAGGAGCGGGCCGAGGAGGTCCGGCGGGCGGTGGCCGCCCTGCCCAAGGGGGAACAGGCCCTCTTTTACCGCAAGTACTACTACTTACAGTCCACGGCGCAGATCGCCGCCGAGCTGGGGCTCTCCCCGCGGGCGGTAGAGGGGCGTCTCTACCGGCTACGGGCCCATCTGCGCAAGGCGTTGGGAGGTGACAGCCATGGATAAACGGGACTGGACTTCCCTGGACGAACAGGGATTTGATGATCTGCTCCGGGAAAACGCC
>DYBS01000216.1:2301-3933 GCA_019418525.1 Clostridiales bacterium | reverse complement strand
CTATCACCCCACACAGAAGCCGGTGGCGCTGCTGGAATACCTGGTGCGGACCTACACAGACCCCGGAGACCTGGTGCTGGATAACTGTATGGGCAGCGGCTCCACCGCCCTGGCCTGCCTGAACTCCGGACGGCGCTTTTCCGGCTTTGAGCTGGACCCGGGATATTTTGAGACCGCCCAGGCTCGGGTGGCGGGGTGGACCGCGCCCGAGTCCTGATGCCGGGAGAGGAGGGATGACCATACCCGGACCGAGACAGAGGCTCAGCGTGCTGGAGGGGAACGGCCGCAAGCACCTGAGCAAGGCCGAAAAGGCCCAGCGGGCCGCCCAGGAGGTGGACCTGCCCAAGCCCAAGACCCTGCGCGTGCCCAAGTGGCTGCCCGAAGGGAACCGGAAGGAGTTCCGGGCCCTGGCCAAGGAGCTGCTGGCCGCGGACCTGGGCGCCGCCCAGCTGGACGCCGACACCCTGGGACGCTACGTGGTGGCCCAGGCCAACTATACCCAGACCCTGGCCATCGTCCACGCGGCGCTGGCGGACCAGGACGGCGACGCCCTCAAGGAGGCCACCAAAGTCCTGGACACCTACTTCAAGCAGGCCCGGGCCTGCGCCAACGACCTGGGGCTCACCATCACCAGCCGCTGCCGCCTGGTGCTGCCGGAGGGGGCCAAGCCAAAGGAGAAAAACGCCTTTGAGCAGATGATGGAGGAGCGGATGCGCCGTGCCTGAGCTGCTTTCACTGGGACCGGTGACGGTGTGCGCGCCGGACGACGGCGCGGAGCTGCGCTACTGCCCGGAGGCCGTCCAGGACGTGCTGGACTTCTTCTCCCTCCTGTGCTTCGGACAGAACGAGTGGGCGGGAAAGCCCTTCGCGCTCCTGCCCTGGGAGGAGGAGGCCATCCGGCTCTTCTACGGCGTCCAGGTCCGGGACGAGGACGGGACCTGGGTGCGGTACCGGCGTTTCCTCTACGACGAGATCCCAAAGAAGAACGGCAAGAGCGAGTTCGCCGCCGCGCTGGGGCTCTACCACCTCCTCTTTGACGGGGAGGCCCGGCCCCATGTGGGGGTCTTTGCCGCCGACAAGAACAACGCCGACATCATTTACCAGTGCGCCAAGTACATGGTGGAGAACACCTGCCTGGGCCAGCCGGAGCACGACCCCGTGGCCTGGGCCCGGGACAGCCGCCGGGAGATCCATACCAGGTACGGCGGTGTGCTGAAGGTCTACTCCTGCGACGCCGAGCGCAAGCACGGCTACTCCTTCTCCGCCATCCTCATCGACGAGCTCCACGCCCAGCCCAACCGGAAGCTGTGGGACGTGCTCACCGCCGGCTCCGACGCCGCCCGGCGCCAGCAGGCGGTCATTGTGCTGACCACCGCCGGGGACGACCCGGACCGGAAGAGCATCGGCTGGGAGGTCCACGAGAAGTGCCGGCGCATCCTGGCCTGGCGGCGGGGGGAGCCCGAGCGGGAGCTGGACACCGATGATCCGGCCTGGTGCCCCATCATGTACGGCGTGTCGGTCCTCACCGGGGACGACCCGGAGCGCATCGCGGAGCTGGACATCTGGGACGAAAACGTCTGGCGGGCGTGCAATCCGGGCCTGGGCCACAACCTGAGTTTGCGGAAATTCCGG
>DYBS01000216.1:0-2291 GCA_019418525.1 Clostridiales bacterium | reverse complement strand
GCCCGGGCGGCCCGGCAGAGCGAGGCGGCCGAGCGGCTCTTCCGGTGGCTCCGCCTCAACCAGTGGATCGCCACCCACGCGGTGGGCTGGCTCCCCCTGGGGCTCTACGACAAGACCCAACTCAACCGGGAGGAGTGGAAGGCCCTCAACGCCCCCGCACGGCGGCAGGCGGTGCGGGATTTCCTGGCCGGAAAGAAGTGCTTCGGCGGGCTGGACCTGTCCACCACCCCCGCCCTCACCGCACTGACCCTGCTGTTCCCGCCCCAGGAGGGGCTGGACACCTGGGTGGCCCTGTTCTGGGCCTGGCGGCCGGAGGAGGGCGTGCTGGAGGCCGAGCAGCGGGACCACGTCCCCTACCGGGACTGGGCCAGGGCGGGCTTTCTGGAGCTGTGCCCGGGGGACATGGTGGACTTCACCCAGGTGGAGGAGACGGTGGCCGGGTGCGCCGATGTGTTCGACTTGGACACGCTGGGCGTGGACCCCTACCTCTCCCGCACCCTGACTCCCCGCCTCATGGAGCGGGGGGTGGACGTGGTGGAGATCCCCCAGGACATGAAGAACCTGTCCCCCGCCATGAAGGAGCTGGAGCGGCTCATCCGGCTGCACCAGATGCTCCACGAGCACAACACCACCGCCCGCTGGTGCTTCGGCAACGTCCGGTGCTATGTGGACGGAAACGAGAACCTGAAGCCCATGAAGAACAAGAGCACCGGACGCATCGACATGACTGTGGCCTGGATCATCGCCATGGCCACCGCCATGGTCCGTATGCCGGCCGGGCCGGACATCAACGAGCATGTACTGAACGAGGAATGGGGGATCTGATGTGAGAAATGGACTGCGCCGGGTAGGCAGGGCCCTGGCGCTCTATCTGGACGACCTGCTGCTGCTGGCCGGAGGGGTCTGCTTCGTCCGGGCGGCTCTGGACCTGGGCGGGCGTCCCGCCGCCCTGGCCGTGGCCGGGGTGTGCCTGACGGCCTACGCCGTGCTGGTGGCCCGCTCCCGAGGGGGTGGCGGCCGGTGATCCTGAATCAGGCGGTGCGCCCCAGGGCGTCCGTGGAGGAGACCCCCATCCCCTGGGAGGAGCTGACGGGCTGGCTCCGGCAGGTCTTTTCCGGCGGCGAGGAGCTGACGGCCACCCAGACCAACGCCCAGCGCCTCTCCCCGGTGGCGGCCGCCCACCGCATCCTGACCAACTCCTTCGGCCTCATCCCCTTCGGCCTGTACCGGAAGGAGGGGGAGGCCCGGGTGGCGGTGCGCGACGCTGACCTGGACCGGGTGATGAAGGTGCGCCCCAACGACTACATGTCCCCCTTCCTGCTGCGGAAGGTGGTGCTGTCCAACGCCTTCTGGCACGGCTTCGGGGCGGTGTGGAACCGCCGGGACTCCGGAGGCCGGGTGGTGGAGCGCCTGCCCCTGCCCAGCGAGTGCTGCACCCTCCGCCGGGACCGGGACAGCGGGGCGTACTGGTACGACTACAACGTGGACGGGGTGCAGCGGAGCTTTTCCAACTACGAGCTGTCCATCCTGTACTTTGAGACCTATGACGGGCTCCGGGGCCGGGGGCTGCTGGAGCTGGCCCGGGAGGCCATCGCGGTGGACGCCATGGCCCAGCGGTACGGCAAGAAGTTTTACCAGAACGGGGCGCGGCTGTCCGGCATCGTGGAGGTGAACTCCGACGCCAAGCCCGAGACCCGCCGGCGCATCAAGCAGGAGTTCCGCACCTATGCCGCAGACGACGCCTTCGCCGTGGCAGTGCTGGACCACGACATGAAGTTCACCCCCCTGGGCCTGAGCCAGAGCGACGCCCAGTTCATCGAGAGCCGGGGCTTCACCGTGGAGGAGATCAGCCGCTTTACCGGCGTGCCCAAGCACATGCTCCAGACCGGCAAGGAGAGCTACGACTCCAACGCCCAGCAGCGGCTCAACTACGTCACCGACACCCTGCTGCCCTATGTGGTGCAGTGGGAGAGTGAGGACACCTACAAGCTGCCTGCCCCCGCCCAGCGCCAGAGCGGCGTGTACGTCCACGGCAACGTGGAGGCCCTGCTCCGGGCCGACCCCACTACCCGGGCGGACTTCTATGTGAAACTCATCGAGCACTCCGTCCTATGCCCCGACGACGCCCGGGCCAAGGAGGAGCTCAACCCCATCCCCGGCGGCCTGGGCAAGCGCTTTCTGGTGACCAAGAATCTGGGCTCCCTGGAGTCCGTCCTGAGAGGAGAGGATACGAATGGCTGATATCGCGCTGCGGGGGGAGCTGTGGGACAACGACTCCGCCGACGTGCTGC
>DYBS01000215.1 GCA_019418525.1 Clostridiales bacterium | reverse complement strand
GAAGTGGATGAGGCCGATCTCCCCGGTGCGCTTCACATGGGGGGCGCAGCAGGCGCACACATCATAGCCGGGGATGGTGACGATGCGCACATGCTCGGTGAGGTCCAGCTTGCTGCGGTAGGTGAGGGTTTTCAGCGCTTCCTCCGGGGGGTATTCGCAGGAGACCGGTAGGTCCAGGGACACCGCCTCATTGGCCAAGCGCTCCACCTCCTGGACCTCCTCCCAGCTCACCGGGCCGCTCAGGTCCAGGATGACCTCCTCGTCCCCCAGGTGGAAGCCCACGTTGTCCACCCCGTCCCGGGCGTGGAAGAGGCCGGAGACGATGTGCTCTCCGGAGTGGCACTGCATCCGGGCGAAGCGGAGGGCCCAGTCCAGCTCCCCCGTCACTTCGGTCCCCGCCGGGATGGGGACCGTCACATGATGCCAGACCAGGTCCCCCTCCTCCTGGGTATCGGTCACCGGGATGGGGCTTCCCCCCGCCGGGGTCAGGGTGCCCCGGTCGCCAAACTGTCCGCCGCCCTCCGGGAAAAAGCAGGTCCGGTCCAGCGCCGCGCGCCAGCCCTCCCCCGCCTTCTCGCACTGGAGTACGACGGCCTGAAAGGTCTTTTGATGGCTGTCCCGGTCATAGATGCGCTCTGTCATGTTTGTCCCTCCCGCCTGAAAAAGGCGCGCCGCGGAGACTCCGCGGCGCGCCCCGTTGGTTCTGTGATTTACTCAGCCAGATAGATGGCCTTCATGCCCTTATAGGTCATATAGCAGTCCAGCTTGGCCACCGTCTCGAAGGGGGCGTGCATGGACAGCACCGGCACGCCCGCATCGATGGTGTCAATGTCCCGGTTGGCCATATAGCAGGCCACGGTGCCGCCGCCGCCGGCGTCCACCTTGCCCAGCTCGGCCATCTGCCAGAACACGCCGCCCTCGTCCAGCACACGGCGGACATAGGCCACCACCTCGGCCGCGGCGTCGGAGGAGCCGGACTTGCCCCGGGCGCCGGTGTACTTCGACAAACCCATGCCGTAGTTCACCCGGGCGCTGTTGCGCTTCTCGTACACGTCGGGGAAGTTGGGGTCAAAGGCCGCCGTCACGTCGGCGGACAGGCAGAAGGACTTCTCATAGCAGGCCTTCAGCGGCACCTTCTGTGTGTCGCACAGGTCGGACATGAAGGTATCGAAGGCCGCCGACTGCATGCCGGACACGCCCTCGGAGCCGATCTCCTCCTTGTCGGCCAGGATGCACACGGCGGTGCGGGTGGGGTTCTCCACCTCCAGCAGAGCGGCGAACTCCGCATAGGCGCACACCCGGTCGTCGTGGCCGTAGGCGCCGATGAGGGAGCGGTCGAAGCCGATGTCGCAGGCCCGGAAGGCGGGCACCACCTCCAGCTCGGCGGAGATGAAGTCCTCCTCCACGATGCCGTACTTCTGGTTCAGCAGGTCCAGCACCGCCAGCTTCACCCGGTCAGAGCCCTCGTCGTCCTTGAAGGGACGGCTGCCCACCAGCAGGTTCAGGCTCTCGGCGGGGATGGCCTCGCTGAGGGGCTTCTTGGACTGCTCCACGCCCAGATGGGGCAGCAGGTCGTCCACGGTGAACATGGGGTCGCCCTCGCCGCCGCCGATGGACACTTTCAGCACCTGGCCGTCCTTCAGAGCCACCACGCCGTGCAGCTCCAGGGGGATAGTCACCCACTGGTACTTGCGCAGGCCGCCGTAGTAGTGGGTTTTCAAAAAGGCCATCTCGCTGTCCTCATAGAGCGGGTTGGGCTTCAGGTCCAGGCGGGGGGAGTCCACGTGGGCCGCGCCAATGTTGACGCCCTCGGCCAGGGACTTCTTGCCGATCACCGCCAGCATCAGGCCCTTGCCCCGGTTGGAGCGGTAGACCTTGTCGCCGGGCTTGAGCTCCATGCCCCGCTCCAGGGGCCGGAAGCCGTGCTCCTCGGCCTGGCGCACGGCCTCGTCCACGCACTCCCGCTCGGTCTTGCCCACGTCCAGGAAGTGCTTATAGTGCTCGCAGTAGTCCTGCATGGCGGCCTCGTCCTCCTGGGACAGACGGTCGTATCCGTTCTTGGGAGCGTAGCACAGCGCCTCCCGGCGCAGCTCCCCTGCAGTTTTCACTTTGTCTTCCATAAAAGGGTCCTCCTTAGTCTTGCGCTTCCGGGCACTGTCCGCACCCGGAGGATTTCCGCTTTTTATCGTACCACAGGACGCGGATTTTTTCCAGTCGGGCGGAAAAATTTTCACGCCTCCAGAATGCGTGCAAAGAGCGCCCGGGCCTTGGCGGCAAACTGCTCCCTGCTCTCCCCGGGGCCGTTCTCCAGCACATAGTCCGCGTGGGAACGGAAGAAGTCGTCCCCCTTCTGGGCCAGAGCCCGGCGGCGGGCGTAGTCCTCCGAAATGCCCTCCCGGGCCATGATGCGCCGGATACGGACCTCCAGCGGGGCCAGCACCGCCACCACCGCGTCGCACTCCGCCCCTAAACCGCTCTCGATCAGGGCAATGGCGTCCACCGCCACGGCGGGACAGCCCTGAGCTCCGGCCTCCGCCCGCTGGCGGAGGATGTCGTCCAGAATAAACTGGTGGGTGATGGCGTTCAGGTCCTCCAGCGCCGCCGGGTCGCCAAAGACGGCGTTGCCCAGGGCCTTCCGGTCCACCGCCCCCGTCCCGTCCAGGATGCCGGGACCAAAACGCCCGGTGAGGGCCGCTTTCAGCGCCTCGCTCTCTCCCAGTAGGCGGTGATACACCCCGTCGGCGTCGATGATGTGGGCCCCCAGGTCCTCCAACGCCTGGAGGGCCGTGGTCTTGCCCGCCCCGGTGGGGCCGGTGATGCCGATGAGCTTCATACAAATGCCTCCTCCCGCGCCGCAGCCCGCAGCTTCCAGCGCAGGCGCAGAGCCACAATCAGATTGACCACTGGCACCAGGCCCAGCAGAATGTGGAGGACCAGAGCGCCGGGGCTCTTTTTCGTGGAAACACACCCCCGGACCAGGCCGTGGAGGAGGAAAATCTCCTGTACGGTCCACAGCACGCCGATGAGAAAGGCGGCCAGGAGGATCAGCGGGTCCAGGGCAATGGCCACGATGGCCACATGAAAGACCAGATGCAGCATGGGCCACACTGCCGCCAGCACCAGGGGGTAAAAGGGTAGCATCCACAGCGGGCCATGGAAGGCCTCATGGAGGCTCAGCGCCGCGTATCCGTAGCCGCCGATGAGGATCACCTGGAGGGGGATGCCCAGAATCAGGCCGTCATCCAGGATGCGCGCCGCCTTCTGGATGCCCGGGGCCCCCGGGCGGCGGGCCAGAGGGAAGAAATTGGCCTTGATGAGCACATAGAGTCCAAACAGGGTCCCCGGAAGAACGGATAGAGCCACTTGGCCCCAGGCCAGCAGGGAACTGCCCCCTGACACCGACTGAGTCAGCGCCATCAGGGTCAGAAACGCCGTCCACAGCACGGAGCAGAAATAGCCCGCCGCGGTGAGGAACACCCACACCGGGTGCCCCAGCTCAATGCGCTTGGTCAGATCCAGCGCCACGAGGGCCACCACCGCCACATACACCAACAGGATCGCCATACCGCCCCCTCCTTTTAGACCTCCACGATGTGGAAGCCCGCCGCTTTGTTCAGCCGGTTGGACACCGCCAGACCGATGCCCGTGGGGTCGGGGCCCTGGGCCCAGATGCGCTGCACGTCGGTGCCGTCAAAGTACCGCAGGGCGTCAAACACCCGGCGGGCCTGCTCGGCCTGGTCGGACGCGGGACCCATGGACTCAGTGGGATAGCCCCCGAAAAGGGGCAGGAACTCCGTAAAGCAGATGACCCCGTCCCCCTCCTCCAGGTGCTCCCGGATGTAGCGGGCGCTCTGCTCGGGCACGCCCCGCACCACGGTGACCGGGGCCTTGGGGGCGTAGTGTCGGTACTTCATGCCCGGGGCCCGGGGGTGCTCCCC
>DYBS01000214.1 GCA_019418525.1 Clostridiales bacterium | reverse complement strand
GTGGGAAAGAAAGCCCAGAGGGGGGATACCCCCCTCTGGACTCCCCCAAAGCGCACCCCGGCTTGTATTCCGCTGCGGAGGGATTTCAATAACCTGGTGGAGCAAAAAACAGTCTAGGTGCCTATGAAGAACCTGTTGTACTGCCGGCAAAACCAGGTGGCCGAAGGCCACCCACTTGGAGGGGAGTGGAGAGGGGAACGAGAAGTTCCCCTCTCCTTCTTTTCTTTCCCCGGTTTCTTTTCGAGAAAAGAAATCGGGCGCTGTCCGCGCAGGACGCCCGCCCGGCGAGGGCAAAGACTCTCTCCCCCTTGACATACCTTGATCATCCAGGTATACTATACTCAGAAGATCCAGGTATCAGAAAGGAGGGGACGAAATGAAGTTCGACAAGAGCCTGCTCAGCGGCAGCACCCGCCTTTTGGTGCTTTCCCTCCTGGCGGAGGAGGACTGCTACGGCTATCAGCTCATCCGCAAGCTGGAGGATCGCTCCCAGAAGGTCTTTTCCCTCCAGGAGGGAACGCTGTACCCGGTGCTCCACAAGCTGGAGGGGGACGGCGCGGTGCGGGCCTACGAGAAGGAGGAGGGCGGCCGGAAGCGCCGGTATTACACCCTCACCGACCGGGGCCGGAAGCAGCTCAGCGAGGAAAAGGAGCAGTGGCATGCCTTTCAGACGGCGGTAGGCCGGGTGATCGGAGGGGAAGCCTATGGACTGGCGTGACGAGAGCCTCTCCCCGGAGGCGGATTTCATCGACGCGGTGGTAAAACAGGTCCGCTTCCGGCCCGACCGGCGCGCCATCGCCGAGGAGCTGCGGCAGCACCTGGACGAGAGCGCGGCCTGGCTGGAGGAGGAGCGGCAGCTCTCCCCGGAGGAGGCCCGGAAGGTGGCATTGGCCCAGATGGGCGACCCGGAGGCAGTAGGAGAGGGGTTCAACCTCACCCACAAGCCCCTCCTGGGCTGGGCGTGGTACCTGAGCCGCATCCTCTGTGTGACGGTGTGCCTGACCCTGGGACTGTATCTGGCCTATGTTCTGGTAGGCGTGACGGTGATCACCGTGGTGGACAGCCTGGAACAGACGGTATTTTACCAATATCAAAAGCCGGTGGAGCGGATCATCTCCGTAGAGAAAACCTTCGACCTGGGGCCCCACACCATGACCATCGATGAGGTGGCAGTATTGGAGGATGGGAAAGCGATGGTACGCTACCACAGTGTAGGCGGTCCCCGGGTGAACTGGCACGGGCCAGACATCAGGGTTCTGGACGAGGCGGGAAATTACCTGGGTGGCGGCAGCTCCTCCACCGCCGGCTGGATCAACTGGAAAGTCAGCGACTTCAAACTGCCCGAGGGGACGGAAACGCTCACCCTCGGCTGGCCGGACATTGATCCCGACGCAGTGGTGACCATTGACCTCACCGGTGGAGAGGGGGGAGCGGCATGACCCGAAAAGGCAAGCTCATCCGCAATCTGGCGGTGACAGCGGCGGTGTTTGTGGGGTTCCTTTGGTTCTGCGGGGTGTATTTGAACCCGGAAAACTGCGCCCTGGACAGCGCCCGGGCCCTCTACTTCGGGGACTGCACCGTCCGTGGCTGGGGCGACACGCCGGAGGGCGAGCGCATCTACATCCTGACCAATGAGGAGGACGCCATCTCCTACTGCAAGGTCCGGCGCCATTTTTGGCTCTTCTGGACCACCGGGTCCTGCGGCGGCAACTGGCAGATGGAGGAGGGCGCGCCGGGCTACATCGGCCACCTGGGCGGCGGAGACCAGGCCACGGTCTGGTGTCTGCGGGAGACGGACGAAGCGCAGACCATTTCCTGGTACGGGAAAGAGACCAGCGTGTGGAACGGCGACGTGGCTATGCTCAGCGCCCCGGAGAGGAGCGCCGCCGATGAGCCGGTGGAGGTCTACGACGGGGAGGGCAACCTCCTCTGGACCGACACCTATCCATAAAAAGAACGCCCGGGACCGATTCTGGTCCCGGGCGTCCGGTGTGTATGGGGTTAGCCCTCGGCGCAGCGCTGCTCGATGAGGGCTTCCTTGTCCTTCATGGCCTGAAGGGTGCGGGAGAGGAGGGTGTCCAGCTCCCAGCCCAGCATCTCGGCGCCCTGGCGGATGGTGTCCCGGGAGCAGCCGGCGGCGAACTTCTTGTCCTTGAACTTCTTCTTGAGGCTGGAGAGCTCCATGTCCGATACGCTCTTGGAGGGGCGCATGAGGGCGGCAGCCCCGATGAGGCCGGTGAGCTCGTCGCAGGCGAAGAGGACCTTTTCCATCTCGTGCTCGGGGGCCACGTCGGCGCCGGTGAGGCCCCAGCCGTGGCAGACCACCGCGCGGATGAGGGCGGGCTCAGCTCCGGCCTCTTCCAGCAGGGCGCGGGCCTTCACGCAGTGCTCCTCGGGCCAGCGCTCGAAGTCGATGTCGTGCAGCAGGCCCACATTGGCCCAGAAGGGGGCGTCGTCGCCGTAGCCCAGCTCGTGGGCGAACCAGTCCATGACGGCCTCCACGGTGTAGGCGTGGCGGAGGTGGAAGGGCTCCTGATTGTAGGTTTTCAGCAGGCTCACGGCCTGTTCACGGGTAAAAGCCATGGGAAATGTACTCCTTTCAACAGATAGGATGGAGGGGAATATGGACGAAGAAAATTGGTGGGTGTACATCCTCCGCTGTGCGGACGGGACGCTGTACACCGGCTCCACCACCGACGTGGAGCGGCGGCTTGCCCAGCACAACGCGGGGAAGGGGGCGAAATACACCCGCGCCCGCCGTCCGGCAGAGATGGTCTACCGGGAGCCCTGCGGGAGCCGGAGCGCGGCGCTGCGGCGGGAGGCGGCCATCAAGCGCCTCTCCCGGGTGGAAAAGCTGGCGCTCATTGCCCAAAGCGGTCTTACAGATTCCGGCCCAGGGCGCGGAAACGCTCCATAAGGGCGGCGTCCTTGGCTACCTCGCCGGGGGCGTAGGCGCTGACGCCCTCGGAGAAGAGGACTTCCCAGTCCAGATACTCCCCGATGCAGGCGAACTGCTCCCGGATCAGGCGGTACTGGGGGGTGTCCAGCCCGTCGGCGCCCACGGCGACCACGCCGATCTTCTTGCCCTTGATGGCCGCGCCGCCGGCGTAGAGCCGGTCAATGGCCAGCTTCAGCTGGGCGGAGATGCCCCACCAGTACACGGGGGAGCCGAAGATGATGCAGTCGGCCTCCAGCACCTTTTGCAGCAGGGCGGGGGCGTCGTCCTTCTGCACGCAGGTGCCGCCGTTCTTCCGGCAGGCGTCGCAGCCCAGACAGGGGGCGATCTTCTGACTTTGCAGGTCCACCAGCTCCACCTGGTGCTTTTTTCCGGCCTCCTCGGCCAGGGCGGTGAGGAGGGTGCGGGTGTTGCCGTTTTTGCGGGGGCTTCCGTTGAGGATGAGGACCTTCACTTCTAAACAACTCCTTTTCCGTGTTTTCTCTAGGATAATCCGTCCGGTGGGATTTTGCAAGAGCAAGCGACCGCCCCGGGAGCAGACGCTCCCGGGGCGGTCGTGTGTTTTGCGTCAGCCATTCTTGGCCCGGTCGGCCCGGATGAGGTTCTTGAGGCCCTCAATACCCACCTCGATGGCGGCGGACAGGTCGTGGCTCTCCTCCTGGTCCAGCCCGGCGGCCTCCCGCTCCTGGTTCCAGATCACGTGGAAGCAGGACCCGCAGCGCACACCCAGCGCGGCGGCGCAGCAGAAGAGGGCGGCGGACTCCATTTCGGAGGCCAGAACGCCCAGGCGCTTCCAGGCCTCCCACTTGTGGAGCAACTCATAGGAGACCGGCATCCGGGTGGGATCGTGCTGGCCGTAGAAGGAGTCCTTGCACTGGACCACGCCGGCGTGCCAGGGTTTCCCCAGGGCCTTGGCGGCGGCCACCAGGGCCTCCTGCACTTCGTAGTCGGACACGGCGGGGAACTCGATGGGGGCGTACTCCCGGCTGGCCCCCTCGT
>DYBS01000213.1 GCA_019418525.1 Clostridiales bacterium | reverse complement strand
GGGTGCCCAGGCCGCCGGTCTCCTCCAGCACCTTGCTCTGGGCTTTGTCCTGGACATGGGAGCCGGGGTGCTCCATGGCGGTGAGGAGGGTGGCCTCGGTGTAGCGTTTGGGCGGAGTGGTCTGATCGTTGGCCAGTTTTACCTGCTGCACCGGCAGGGAAGCGCCCTCTTGCACCTCGGGGAGGGCCTGTTCCCGGTCGTCGGCGTCCTCGTCCTCCTCCATGGCGTCGAAGGTGCGGTCGTAGGCGGCGCGCCAGCCCGGCTCCACCATGCGCTTGCCCCGGGCGGTGAAGGTTTCCCCGTCCACGGTGAGGGTGAGGGAAAGCTCTTCATATTTGCACGGCGGCAGCAGCACCGCCAGGAAGCGGCACACCACCAGGTCGTAGATGTTCCGCTCGCCGCCGCTCATCCGCCACAGATCCACCTGTTCCTCGGTGGGGATGATGGCGTGGTGGTCGGTGACCTTGGCGTCGTTGACCAGGTACTTGGTCTGGAGAGGGCGCTGGCGGCGGATGGCGAGGGCCAGGTCCTTGTACACATCCACCGCCACCGACGAAAGCCGCTCGGGCAGGGTGGGCACCAGGTCGGCGGTGAGGTACCGGGAGTCGGTGCGGGGGTAGGTGAGGACCTTGTGGGTCTCGTAGAGGGACTGCATCATGCCCAGGGTCTCCTTGGCGGAGTAGGCGTATTTCTTATTGGCGTCCCGCTGGAGCTCGGTGAGGTCGTAGGCCGCCGGAGGCGGAACCTCCTTCACGGCCCGTTTCACCTGGGTGATTTTCGCCGTTTTGCCCTCCAGCCGCTGGGCCAGGGCCTTGGCGGTCTTCTCGTCAAAGATGCGGGCCTGGCCGTTCTTGTCCCGCCAGGTGGCGGTGAAGCCGGGCACCTGGAGGCGGACGGTATAGAAGGGCTTGGGCCGGAAGGACCGGATCTCCTGCTCCCGGTCCACGATGAGGGCCAGGGTGGGGGTCTGGACCCGCCCGGCGGAGAGCTGGGCGTTGTACTTGCAGGTGAGGGCCCGCGTCACGTTGAGGCCCACCAGCCAGTCAGCCACGCTGCGGGCCCGGGCGGAGTGGTAGAGATCATCGTACTCGGCAGCGGGGCGCAGATGGGCAAAGCCGTCCTTGATGGCCTTGTCGGTCTGGGAGGAGATCCACAGCCGCTTGGTAGGGCCGTGCCAGCCCGCTTTTTCCAAAATCCAGCGGGCCACCAGCTCGCCCTCCCGGCCGGCGTCGGTGGCGATGACCAGCTCGGACACGTCCTTGCGCTTCAAAAGGGCCTGGACTGCCCGGAACTGCCGCCCGGACTGGGGGATCACCACCGTTTTCATCTCCCGGGGCAGCATAGGCAGGGTGAGCATGTCCCATTTCTGCCAGGCCTTGTCGTAGGCCTCGGGGGCGGCCAGCTCGACGAGGTGGCCCAGAGCCCAGGTGACGATGTATTGGTCCCCTTCCAGGCAGCCCTCGCCGCTCCAGGGGCAGCCCAGCACCCGGGCCAGCTCCCGGCCCACCGAGGGTTTTTCCGCTAATACCAGTGTTTTGGACATGGTTCGCTCCTTCTGGGGGAAGTCCCCCGGCGAATTGACTTTTCAAATCCCTTCCATTATACTGGAACCACCGAGAAAACGCAATTCCCCCGGCAGGGGGAGGAGAGGAGCTTCACTATGATCCGAAAAGCCGTCCCCGGCGACCTGGACGCCATTGAAGAGATCTACGACGCCCTGTTCCGCGCCGACGAGCGGCGGGGCCACAGCTACACCAACTGGCAGCGGGGCCTCTATCCCACCCGGGACACCGCCCGGAAGGCGGGGAAGGCCGGGACCCTCTATGTGGTGGAGATGGGGGGCGACATCGCCGCGGCGGTGAACCTGAACCAGGTGCAGCCCGACGAGTACGCTTCCATTCCCTGGACCATCCCCGCCAAGGACAGCGAGGTGCTGGTCATCCACACCCTGGTGGTCCATCCGGTCATCGCCGGGACGGGATTAGGGCGGAAGCTGGTGGCCTTTGCCGAGGGCCTGGGCGCCGGTATGGGGTGCAGGGCCATCCGGCTGGACACCTACGAGGGCAACGAGCCCGCCCGGTCCTTCTATGAGCGCCAGGGCTACCACCTGGCGGGGAGCGCCCCCTTCCACTTCGAGGGGGTCATCGACGAGACCCTGGTCTGCTACGAAAAGGCGCTGTAAGCGCACCGATGAAGAGCCCGGGCCGCCCCATTTGGGGCGGCCCGGGCTCTTTATCCTGCCGGGGAGAGATTAGAAATGTTCCTCCCGGGTAGTGGTCTGGTTGTAGCGGATGGTCTCGGTGGTGCCGTCGGCGTACTCCAGCTTGATGGTGTCGATGCGGATGGCGTCACAGGCGGGGACATAGCCCAGAAGTTTGTAGACCACGATGCTGCGGCCGGGGGCAACAGGGCCCACATAGCGCACAGAGGCGGTACTCTTGTGGGTAATCTCATCAATGGCGGGATTGCCGATGGGGTCCAGGAAGGTGACGTAGACGGTATAGTAGTTGATGGTCTTGCCGGAGTTGTTCTTGCCGTCGAAGGAGAGGGTGATACCGTCCACACTGTTGCGGGTGAAGTAGAAGCCGGTGGGTCTGCCGATGGGGAGGGGCTTTTCCACCGTGACCTTGGAGGTGGCGGTGAGGGTGCCGCACTTGGCGGTGATGGTGGCGGTGCCTGCGGCTACTCCGGTCACGGTGCCGTCAGCGGCTACGGTGGCCACACCGGGGTTGGAGGAGGACCAGGTCACCGGCAGGGTGGTGTTCATGGGAGTGACGGTGGCCTTCAGGGTCTGCTTGGCGCCGACATCCACGATAAAGCTGGTGGCGCTGAGCTTGAGGGCGGTGGGCTTCACGATCGTTTTCAGCGTGAAGGACTTGCGGAGGGAGGGGTCCACCATATTGGACAGGATGACGGACACCTCGGCCCGGGTGATCTGGTTGAAGGGGGCGAAGGTGCCGTAGGAGTCGGTACCGGACAGCACGCCCGCCCGGTAGAGGCGGTAGACGGCGTCGTGATAGTTGGCGTCGCTGGGCACATCGGGGATGCCGTCCTCTTCCACGGTGTTCTTGGCCTGGAGGGCCTCGGCGGGGAGGGCGTTGGTGAGGATCATGGCGAAGGAGGCTCGGCTGATGGCGGCGTTGTAGTCGGGGTAGGCCGAGCAGATGCCGTTTTCGATAGCGTAGTCCACATAGGGCTGATACCAGGGCGTGCCGGCGGAGAAGGCGTCCTCCTTGCCGTAGTAGGTGGCGTGGAGGCGGGCGGCGATGGCGATGGTCTCGCCCACGGTCAGCTTGCCATTGACGTTGAAGGTGTTGGCGCTCACGCCCTGCATGAGGCCGTACTCATAGGCGGCCTGGACGTAGGAGGCGTACCAGGCGCCGGAGACCACGTCGGTGAACTGGCCGGCGGTGTAGGGATTGCTCTTGGTGAAGTTGGACAGACCTTCCGCGCCGGCGGAGGGGTTGCCGGTAGGGGAGGGAGCGGGGGTCTCGGAGGGCTCAGGGTCGCTTTCGCCGGAGGCGTACACGTGGTAGAGGCACAGCTGATCGTCCTCGTCCAGCAGATCCTTGCAGGCCTTTTCGCCGATGGTGAAGAAGATGTCGCCGTCCTTGGTGAAGGTGTAGACGTCCTCACCGTTCTCGTCGGTGCTCTCGGCGACCTCAAACCCCGCGTCGCTGAAAGACCTGCGGATGGTGAGGATCGCGTAGTCATAGCCCAGCATGGAGTTGAAGCGGTAGATCTCGCCGGTGGCCTGGGAATAGCCGCTGCCGTAGCCCAGGTCGCTGGGGTCCAGAGTCATGAAATTGACATAGTGCAGGATGATGGCGTCGCTCAGATAGCGTTTGGAGTAGGGGGCGCTGCCCGTGGCAGCCGAGGCGGGCGCTGCCAGAAGGCCCAGGCACATCGCCAGGGCCAGGAACAGGGACAGTAGTCGCTTTTTCATGATGGTGCTCCTCTCATAGAATCAATTTGGCGGCTTCCCCGAGGTGCCGGAAAGCGGCCTGACCCTATTCTACAAGTTTATAC
>DYBS01000212.1 GCA_019418525.1 Clostridiales bacterium | reverse complement strand
CCGCCGCAACGCGAAAAACTTCACGGAAGAGGAGTTTGCGGCGGCGGTTTCTTATTGTCATCTCCGGGGGTGCAAGCTCTACCTCACCCTCAACACTTTGGTCACCGACCGGGAGCTGCCCGGCGCCATCGACTGCGCCGTCCGGGCCAGCGCCCTGGGGGTGGACGCGGTGCTGGTCCAGGACCTGGGCATCCTGCGTCTGCTGCGGCAGGCCGCCCCGGACCTGCCGGTCCACGCCTCCACCCAGATGACCGTCCACAACCTGGACGGCGTGAAGCGCATGGCCGACTTCGGCATGACCCGGGCGGTGCTGTCCCGGGAGCTGGACCGGAAGGCCATCTCCTACATCTGTGAGCGCTCCCCCATCGAGATCGAGGTTTTTGGCCACGGGGCGCTGTGCATGTGCTACTCGGGCCAGTGCTTCATGTCCTCCGTCATCGGCGGGCGCAGCGGCAACCGTGGCCTGTGCGCCCAGCCCTGCCGCCTGCGCTACGGCTGGAACGGCAAGGCCGACGGCAACCCCCTGTCCCTCAAAGACATGTCCCTGGCCGGGCACCTGCGGGAACTCAGGAAGATGGGGGTGGCCTGTCTGAAGCTGGAGGGGCGGATGAAGCGCCCCGAGTACGTGGCGGTGGTCACCCGTGTGTACGCCGCCGCCATCCGGGAGGGGCGGGAGCCCACGCCCGAGGAGGTGCAGGCGCTGACGAAAGCCTTCTCCCGCCAGGGCTTTACCGACGGGTTCTACGAGGGCCAGACCGGACCGGCCATGTTCGGTGTCCGGGAGGAGGAGAAGGAGCCAAAGGAGCTCTTCGCTCAGGCCCGGCAGACCTATGAGGACGGGGAGGCCCAGCGGGTCCCGGTGGAGTTCTACGCCGTGGTCCGCCGGGGGGAGACCGTGAAGGTGGCCGCCCGGGACGAGGACGGCCACACCGCCGCCGTGGAGGGGGAGGTCCCTCAGGAGGCCCGGAACAAGGAACTCACTGCCGAGGGGGTGGAGAAGCAGCTCGCCCGCACCGGCGGCACCCCCTACCGCTGCGCCGCGGTCCATACCAAACTGGACGGAGGTCTGGCCCTTTCCGCCGCCAGCCTGAACGCCCTGCGCCGCCAGGCTCTGGAGGAGCTCTCCGCCCAGCGTATCAAGCCCAAGGAGCGCCGCACCGGGGAATTTCAGCCCGGCGTGCGCTATGAGAACCGCCGGGAGGCCCCGGTGCTCACCGTGTCGGTGCGCCACGCCGAGCAGATCACCGACGAGCTTCTGGCCCTGGACCCTGCCCTCATCTATGTCCCGGCGGAGGAGCTGGCCTCCCACCCGGATCTGGCCGGGAAGGGGAATCTGGCGGTCACTCTTCCCCGCATTGCCTGGGACAAGGAGCGGGACACGTTGAAGGATCAGCTCAAGGCTGCCCGGGACATGGGGGTGAAGGACGCCCTGGTGGGCAATCTGGGCCTTCTGGACCTGCCGGAGGAGCTGGGCTTCACCCTGCGGGGGGATTTCGGCCTGGAGCTCTACAACTCCCAGGCCCTCAAGGAGGTCAAACGGATGGGCCTTGTGTCCGCCACCGTGTCCTTTGAGTTGAAGTTCCCCCAGATCCGGGACCTCTCCAAGGCCCTGGACACCGAGCTCATCACCTACGGCCGCCTGCCCCTAATGATTATGGAAAACTGCATCATCCGCAACCGCACCGGCGGCGTGTGCCGCCATGCCTGCGAGCGGGAGGGGGAAAATACCCTCACCGACCGCAAGGGGGAGAAATTCCCGGTGGTGCGGGCCTGGGGCTGCCGCAACGAGATTCTGAACGGCAAGCCGGTGTATCTGGCCGACAAGGCGGGGGACTACCGCCGCCTGGGGCTCTGGGCCCAGCGGCTCATGTTCACCCTGGAGTCGCCCAAGGAGTGCGCCGCCATCGCCCGGCGGTATGCCGGGGCGGGGGACTGGTCCCCCGGCGCCTACACCCGGGGACTCTACTACCGGGACGTGGAATAAGCATAGGAGAAGAAATCCATGGAACTGAAGATCAAAGCGGTGTCCTCCCGCATCGGGGACGACCTTCCTTTTCCGTTTTACGCCAGCGCCGGGGCGGCGGGCATGGACCTGAGCGCCTGCATCGACGCGCCGGTGACGCTGGAGCCCCATCAGATCGTCCGCATCCCCACCGGGGTGGCCATCGCGCTGCCGTCGGCGGAGTATGTGGCCCTGGTGTTTGCTCGGTCGGGCCTGGGCATCAAGCACGGAGTAGCCCTCGCCAACGGCGTGGGGGTCATCGACAGCGACTACCGGGGGGAGATCCAGGTGGGGCTCATCAACCAGTCCGACACCCCCTATACCATTGAGCCCGGCGAGCGGGTAGCCCAGCTGGCGGTGCTGCCGGTGGCACGGCCCACCCTCGTGCCGGTGGACACTCTGGACGAGACGGAGCGGGGCGCGGGCGGCTTCGGCTCCACGGGAAAATAAGGAGAAAGAAGCTATGGATATCATTCTGGCCTCCCAGTCGCCTCGGCGGCGGGAGCTTTTGGAGCGGATGGGGCTGACCGGCTTCCAGGTCATCTCCCCCGACGTGGACGAGGACCTGGGAGAGGAGCTGCCCCCCGCCGAGCTGGTCAGCCGCCTCTCCCGCCGCAAGGCCCAGGCGGTGGCGGCCAAGGCCGGGAAGGACGCCCTGGTCATCGCCGCCGACACGGTGGTGGCCCTGGAGGGAACCATCCTGGGCAAGCCCGCCGATGAGCTGGCCGCTTTCCGCATGCTCTCCGCCCTCTCGGGCACCCGGCACCAGGTATATACCGGCGTCACCGTGCTGCGGGGGGAGGAGTCCTACACCGAGTACGAGACCACAGACGTCACCTTCCGGGAGATCTCGGAGGGGGAGATCGAGGACTATATCCGCACCGGGGAGCCCATGGACAAGGCCGGGGCCTACGGCATCCAGGGCTACGGCGCCCTGTTTATTGAGGGCATCCAGGGGGATTACTATAATGTGATGGGCCTGCCGGTGTGCCGGCTGGGCCGGCTTCTGGATCGGCTGGGCATCCACTGCATGGCCCTGGCCGCCCGGCGGCGCTGAGGAGAACGGAGGCGCGCCTTTGAAAGAATTTTTCCGCAACAACGGGGGACTCATCCTCGTCATCGCCGTGCTGCTGGGGTGTATCATCGCCCTGAGCTCGGCCCTGATGGGGGGCTTTGCCCACCCGCTGTCCAACCTCATGGGGATCATCACCACCCCGGTGCGCAACGGCATCAACGCCGTGGTGGAGTGGACCGAGGCCCGGTATGAGGCCGCCTTCCGCCAGAGCGAGCTGGAGGCCAACTACGAGCAGCTGAAGAAGGACTACGCCGAGCTGGAGGCCAAGTACCGGGAGGCCCAGAGCGATGCCGACGAGAATGAGCGCCTGCGCAACCTGCTGGGTTTAAAGGAAAAGCGGCGGGAGCTCAACTTTGAGGCCGCCACCGTCACCGCCGTGGGCTCCGACAACTGGGACTCCACCCTCACCATCAGCAAGGGCAGCGACGGCGGGGTGGAGCAGGGAGACTGCGTGGTGGATGAGTACGGCAATCTGGTGGGCCTCATCGACAAGGTGGGGACCAACTGGTCCACCGTTATGACCATTGTGGACTCCGACCTGGAGATGGGCGGCCTCATCTCCCGCACCGATACTGCCGCCATTCTGGAGGGCAATTTCGAGCTTATGGCCCAGGGCAAGCTGCGCCTTTCGTATCTCCCCGAAAACAGCGAGTTCATGGCGGGAGACCAGGTGCTCACCTCCGGGCTGAGCGGCCTGTATCCCTCCGGCCTGGTGGTGGGCTACATCGAGGAGGTTCGCACCGACCCCTCCGGCATGACCCGCTACGCCGTGGTGGTGCCTGAGGCCGACCTCAACGACCTGCAGCAGGTGTTTGTCATCACCAGCTTCGACATCGTGGAGTAAGGGGGGGACCGACCGTGACCCGACATGATTTTCTGGTCAAATGGGGCGTATACGCCCTGGCCCTCCTGCCGGTGTGGTTTCTGGAGGTCTATGTCCTCTCCCGCTACCCCCTCTACGGC
>DYBS01000211.1:3679-4042 GCA_019418525.1 Clostridiales bacterium | reverse complement strand
GGGGCAGGGGTGGCCGCCGCCCCGGCCACGGTGAAGCGCAGGGTGTGGGCCGTGCCCATGGAGGTGCCGTTCTTGGCCATCAGGTCCGCCGAGATGGTAAGGGTCAAGGTCTCCCCCGCCGGCCACGTCTGGGCCGGTGAGACGTAGATGGTGTTGCGCACGTCCCGGTCCACCTGGTCGTCCCCCATGCTCACCACGATAGGCACCGCCGCGCCGGTGGAGTCGGTAACCGAGAAGCAGGTCATGTTGTTGTCCTTCACCGTCAGATTCACCACGTTCTTGGTGAAGTCCAGGCGGATGGCGGTGTCCGCCGCCACATTGGTGGCCCCGTCGGCCACGCTGCTGCTACTGAGGGCCAGGGGC
>DYBS01000211.1:0-3669 GCA_019418525.1 Clostridiales bacterium | reverse complement strand
GTGCCTGCTGACCACCGCCGCCCCGTCCTCCGCCGAGGCGGCGGTGGTCAGCAGGCACAGCGCCGCCAGCAGGGCAAAAAGCGCGCGTCTCATGTCTCTTCCTCTCCTTTCCGCATACAGACGAAGGACTCCACGGTCCAGCGCCGGTAGCGGCAGTTGTAGCAGGAGACGGTGTCGTCCTCCGTCTCCTCCTCATCGTCCCGGCGGTACTGGGCGCACACCGCCGCCCGGGCCTCCTCCGGGGCGTGGCGGCCGAAGCGGAAGGTCCGCCCCGCCGGGGTATGTTCAAAAGAGCCACTCATACCAGGAACACCTCCGGCAGGTCCTGCTTGGCCAGCAGCTCCCAAGCCCCGTCGGGCCGGGGCTTCGCCACCGCCAGGCGCAGGCCGCGGCGGAATACCGCTTTGCAGGGCCGGGCAAAAACCAGCGGGGTGTCGCCGGGGAGAACATTCCCCTCCGAGTCGGCCACGCCGTCCACGCCGCCCCGGGCGATGAGCTCCGCAGCGGTGAGGCGCTCCCCCACCGCGCTGGGGTAGAGCTTGCCCCGGCAGCGGCCGTCGGTCCCGCTCAGGCGCAGGCCGCACCCGGCCAGCGCGCCGATGATGCCCTGCCCGGTGCCGCCGTGCTCCGAGAGGAAGATTTTTTCCGGCTCCCGTTCCGCCAGGGCCCGGGCGTCGGCCTTGGTGAGGACCCGCTCCTTGGCCGCCTGACCGAAGGCCAGCAATCCCGCCGGGTCCGCCAAACGCTCCGGAAATACCGCGCACAGCCCCGGGTCGGAGCCGGGGACCCAGGTCCGCTCCAGAAAAGCCCGGGCAAAGGCGATCACGCCCGTCCCATCGCCGGTGCGCACCTGGGTGCACATGGAGCTGTTGTGGGAGGTGTAGGGGATGTCGGGGTGGACCAGCAGCTGGTGCCGGGTGATGAAGGAGCCCTGTCCCAGGCCCTCCTCCGCCAGGGCGGCCAGCAGCGTGTCCAGCACCTCGCCGGTGCCGGGAGAGTCCAGAGTGTCGGTGTCATCAATGCAAAGCAGCAGCTTCTCTTCCACAGCTCATTCCACCTTTCCGC
Source organism: Clostridiales bacterium (assembly GCA_019418525.1). Lineage (GTDB taxonomy): Bacteria > Bacillota > Clostridia > Oscillospirales > Oscillospiraceae > Pseudoflavonifractor_A. The sequence continues at coordinate 2,604 of DYBS01000211.1, read as the reverse complement.
CGGTCTTGGGGGTGCGCATCCCATCGCCGGACAGGACCGCATCCAGTTCCTCGTCGCTGATCGTATAGTCAAAATAGGTCTGATAAAAGTCACGGGTCTCCTTTTCCAGGTCGATGTCGGACTCCTCCGGGTAGAGAAGCTCGGTGAGCCACAGCACCGCCAGGGGAGTCTCGATGCTGTTGGGGTGGCCCCAGCGGCTCAGGCCGATGGGCATCTGGTACACATCGCCCCGCTCCACAGCCCCCAGGCCCTTCCACTTCTCATCGGTGAGGATGTAGTCGGCCACTCCCACCTCGTTGCAGATGATGAGGTCCGGGTCCCAGACGAAGATCTGCTCCAGGGTGGTGTAGGCGCTGCCCCCCTCCATGGTGAGGCCGCCCTCCAGCGAGACGTTCTCCGCGCCGGTGGCGGCGATCCACTGGGCGGGAAGGCTCCCGGCGTAGTCGGTGCGCACCGCCTCGTTCACCGAGTGGTAGAGGCGGGGCCGCTCCTCCTCCGGGATGGCGGCACTGACCGTCTCGGCCCGGTCCAGACAGTCCCGGTACCAGGTGATGTACTGCTCCGCCTCCTCATCGGCGTGGAGCACCTCCCCCACCAGGGCCACCGCATCCAGCGCCTCGTCGATGGTGGCGTTGCCCACCACCAGATAGGGGATGCCGGTGGCGTCCAGCTTGGAGCGGCTGTCCGGGTCGTCGTAGCTCTCCCGGTCCAGCAGGATCAGGTCCACCCCCAGGCTCAGCAGGGCCTCGGCGTTGACCACGCCGCCACTCTTCACCACCTCCGCCTCTTTGAGGGAGGGGCAGATGGACTGGATGAGCACATCCCGCTGGATGGAGGGGATGGTGGCCTTCACCTGCTCCCCGTAGCCGAAGGCCACCACAAAGGGGGCGCAGAAGGGGTCCAAGGCGCAGATGCAGGCGGGCTCTTTGGGAATTTCCACCGTCCGGCCCACCAGATCGGTGACCGACTGGGTCTCGGTGGTGCCGGGGCCCTGCTGCTTTCCCGTGGGGGCGCAGGCGCACAGCAGAGTCAGACAGAGCAGCAGGCAAAGGACAGACGTGCGCAGCTGTTTCATGCCGGTTTCCTCCTCAGAGAATGTGTCGGGGGGCGATGCGCCGCAGCGTGGGTTGGCCGGGGACGCGCCCCTCCAGCACCGCGGCCTCCACCCCATAGACCTGGGCCAGAGTGGGGGGCGTCAGGGTCTCCGCCGGCGGTCCGGCGGCAAAGAGCCCCCCGTTGGCAATGAGGGCGGCGGTAACTTTCAGCCCTTCCTCCTCCAGGTAAAAGGCGTGGTCCGGGTCGTGGGTGGCCATGAGGACCCCGATGTGCCGTTCCCGGACCAAGCGGGACACCGTCTCCAGAAAGAGTAGCTCGTTGCGCAGGTCCAGGTGGGCGGTGGGCTCGTCCAGCAGCAGCAGCGGGGTCTGCTGCCCCACTGCCCGGGCCAGCAGCACAAGCTGCAATTCCCCACCGGAGAGCTGGTGATAGGGCGTTTCGGCCAGGTGCAGCAGCCCCACCTGCTCCAGCGCGGCATCACACATGGCCTCGTCCGCCTCCGTGGGGCCGGAAAAGAGGGAGAGGTGGGCGGTGCGGCCCATGAGCACCACCTGGCGCACCGTGTAGGGGAACATGGGCTGGTGCCGCTGGGGCACCAGGGCCAGCACCCGGGCGATCTCCCGCCGGGAGCACGCTTTCACGTCCCGCCCCTCCAGCAGCACCCGCCCGGCCAGGGGGCGCTGGAGCCCCAGAACTGTGTTGAGCAGGGTACTCTTTCCGCAGCCGTTGGGGCCCATGAGGCAGAGGATCTCTCCGCGGTCCACCGTCAGGGAGAGGTCCCGGAAGAGGGGCGCGCCGTAGCCGCAGCTCAGCCCCTCCAGGCGCAGCAGCTCACTCACTCCAGCCGCCCCCTCTCGTCCGCTTCAGCAGGAAGATAAAAAAGGGGGTGCCCACCAGGGCGGTGAGGATACCCACCGGGATCTCGGCGGTGCTGAGGGTCCGGGCCAGCACGTCCATCACCACCAGGAAGGAGGCCCCCAGAGAGAGGCTGGCCGCGATGAGGCGGCGGTTGTCATTGCCGAAGAGCATCCGGCAGATGTGGGGCACCACCAGCCCCACCCAGCTGATGACCCCGCTGATGCACACCGCCGAGGCGGTGGCCAGGGTGGCGCCCCCCACCAGCAGGAGCTTATACCGCCCCAGATCCACTCCCAGGGCGGCGGCCTCCCGGTCCCCCATGGAGAGCACATTGATCTGCCACCGGCACAGCAGCACCAGCAGCATCCCCAGCCCCATGGGCAGGAAGGCGATAAAATGGCGGTAGTGGACATCGGCGAAGCTGCCCATGAACCAGAAGGTGATGGCGGGCAGCTGGGAATAGGGGTCGGCGATGTACTTTAAGATAGAGGTAAAGGCGCTGAAAAAGGCGGAGATGATGACGCCGCCCAGGATCAGAGTCAGATTGGTGGCCGACCCGGCGATGCGCCCGGCCAGCACGCTCAGCAGCACCGCGCCGATGGCGAAGAGAAAGGCGCAGGGGTAGATGGCTGCGCCGCCCCCCAGGGCCACAATGGCTAGGGCCGCCCCGAAGCCCGCCCCGTTGGACAC
>DYBS01000210.1:2375-4062 GCA_019418525.1 Clostridiales bacterium | reverse complement strand
CACCCTGGCGAACCTGCCGGAACAGGCGCAGGCCGTGCTGGATGAGCTGCACGGCGGCTCCGCGGCCAGCTATGCCATCCGCTACGCCGCCGGGTTCGAGGGCATGATGATGGTGCTCTCCGGCATGAGCAGCCTGGAGCAGATGCAGGAGAACATCCGCTTTATGAAGGATTTCAAGCCCCTGGATGACCGGGAGCTGGCCGCCATTGACCGGGTACGGGAGATCTACCATGGGATGAACCTGATCCCCTGTACCGCCTGCCGCTACTGTGTGGCCGGATGCCCTAAGCACATCTCCATTCCGGACCTGCTGGCTGTGATGAACACCAAGCAGATCCACCACGACTGGAACGCGGACTACTATTACAACGTGGTCCACACCGGCAACGGAAAGGGCAAGGCGTCCGACTGCATCCAGTGCGGAGCATGCGAAAAGGCCTGTCCCCAGCACCTCCCGATCCGCAAGCTGCTGGTGGATGTGGCCAAAGAATTTGAAAAGTGAGGTGTCTTGCCATATGGCAAAACTGATCGTGTTTTATTCCCGGGCGGGCGAGAACTATTTTGGCGGCCAATATCGCACCATCGCGGTGGGCAACACCGAAAAGGTGGCGAACATGATCGCAGAGGCGGTCGGGGGAGAGACGTTCAAAATCCAGCAGAAGGTGCCCTATGCCTTCGCCTATCAGACCTGCATCCGGCAGGCGAAGGCGGATCAGCAGGCAAAGGCCCGGCCGGAGCTGGTGGTCCTTCCGGACAGTCTGGACGGCTACGATGAGATCTATCTGGGCTACCCCAACTACTGGGGCGATCTGCCCATGGCGGTCTACACCTTCCTGGAGGCCTTCGACTGGGCGGGGAAGACCATCCACCCCTTCTGTACCCATGAGGGCAGCGGTCTGAGCGGGACCGAGCGGAAGATCGCCGCCGCCTGCAAAGGGGCCCGCGTGACGGACGGCCTGGCCATCTGCGGCTCCGATGTGGACCGCAGCACAGGAGCGGTACGGGCATGGCTGTCCCGGCCAGGAGCCGTAAAATGAAAGAATCTTTAAGGAAAGGAAGGATCGCTGTGAAAGAGGTTATGGTATGGACCGGCGCCGGCCAGATCGGCATGGCCATCGCCCGCCGGATGGGATATGGAATGAAGATCGTCGTGGGCGATAAGAGGCCGGAGAACGCCCAGGCCATCGCCAAGACCATGAATGACGCCGGGTTTGACGTGGTGCCGGTGGAGATGGACCTCTCCAGCCGTGCCTCCATCCGGGGCATCATTGACGAGGCGCAGAAGTACGGCGACATCACCATGCTGGTCAATGCCGCCGGAGTCTCGCCCAGCCAGGCGCCCATTGAGGCCATTCTGAAGGTGGATCTGTACGGCACCGCGGTGCTGCTGGAGGAGGTGGGCAAGGTGATCGCCCCCGGCGGCGTGGGTGTGACCATCTCCAGCCAGTCCGGCCACCGGATGAAGCAGCTCACTCCGGAGGAGGACGAGCAGCTGGCCTGTACGCCCACGGAGGAACTGCTGAGTCTCCCGCTGCTCCAGCCGGAGAACATCCAAGACACCCTCCACGCCTACCAGCTGGCCAAGCGGTGCAATGAAAAGCGCGTCATGGCGGAGTCTGTCAAGTGGGGCACGAAGGGGGCGCGGATCAACTCCATCTCTCCCGGGATCATCGTCACGCCTCTGGCC
>DYBS01000210.1:538-2365 GCA_019418525.1 Clostridiales bacterium | reverse complement strand
GCCCGGCACCGCGGACGAGGTGGCCAATGTGGCGGAGCTGCTGATGAGCCGTAAGGGCGCCTTCATCACCGGCGCGGACTTCCTCGTGGACGGCGGGGCCACCGCCTCCTACTTCTATGGGCCGCTGAAGCCGTAAACCGTAATGAAAAAACAGGCATCCATCCCCGTTGGAGATGGATGCCTGTTCCTTTTACAGCTGATTTACAGCAGCGCCAATACCTGCTCGGGCTCCGGCATGGAGCGGATGGCCCCCCGCCGGGTGGTGACCAGATAGGCCGCCGCATTGGCAAAGCGCAGCATCTGGGAGAGATCGTCGGACGTGAGGTGTTCCAGGCCGTGTTCCAGCAGGAAATTCAGCACACAGGCACAGAAGGTGTCTCCCGCGCCGGTGGTCTCGATCACGCCGCCCAGGGACACCCCGGGCTGAAACACCCGAAGCCCCTGATAGTAGGCGATGCTGCCCTGTGCGCCCGCCGTCACATTGACCAGCCGAAGATTGGGGAATTGGGCCATCAGCGTGGCGGCTCCCGCGTCAAAGTCGCTCTCCCCGGTGAGGAAGAGCAGCTCATCATCGGAGATCTTCAGCACGTCGCACTGGGCAAGGCCCCAGAGGATCTGCTCTCTGGCCTGCGCCAGGCTGCCCCACAGGGGCGGGCGCAGGTTGGGGTCGAAGGAGAGGATGCAGCCCGCCGCCCGGGCCAGGGCCACCGCCTTTTGGGTGGCGCTGCGCACGGGCTCGCCGGTGAGGGAGAGGGAGCCGAAGTGAAAGATCTTCGCCCCGGCGATCCCATCTTTCGGCACCTCGTCCGGGGTGAGGAGAGCGTCGGCGCCGGGGTCCCGGTAGAAGGAGAAGTCCCGGTCCCCGTTTTCCGCCGTTTTGACAAAGGCCAATGTGGTGTGATTGTGGGCGTCCATCACCAGCGCGTCCATGGAGATGCCCGCCTCCAGGCCCACCTGGCGCAGGAAGTGTCCGAACTGGTCGTCGCCCACCTTGCCGATGAACGCCGTCCGCTTGCCCAGCTTGGCCAGCATGGCCAGCACGTTGCAGGGCGCGCCGCCGGGGTTGGCCTCATAGAGGGGATTTCCCTGGGCACTGGTCCCGTTGCAGGTGAAGTCCACCAGCAGCTCGCCCAGAGCCACCACGTCAATGCTTTTCTTCACGCAATTCACCGCCTTTTAAACCATAAGGTCGTACTTTTCCACGTCGATCAGGGCCTGCACGTCCGCCTCAAAGGTAATGGCGTCGGCCTCCTGCCGGGTGTAGATCACAGAGCTGGCCGCCTGCTCGCCATCGTTGACAAAGACCTCCACACTGAACCGGTCCAGAAGGATGCGCAGCTTCAGCTCCCCGTTCCGGGGCTGCACCAGGAAGCTGCGGGTGTGGACGATGTCGTGGGGCAGACCGCTGTATGTGCGGTCGATTTTTAGCGTGTTTCCGTCGGGCCGGTAGCGGATGATCGTGTCGTGGCTGCCGTCCTTGGCCACGTGGATGCGGAACCAGCGGTACATCGCGCCGCCGGTGGGCCGGACCGTCACGGTCAGATCCACCACCCGTCCCTGGACGCCGGGCAGGGCGACCTCCCCGCTCACCGGGACGTTTTGGTGGAGCACCCGCTCTCCCCGGCAGGCCTCCAGCTCCCGGACCGGGCGCTGGCACAGCCGGCCGTCCCGCAGGAAGAGCTCCCGGGGGAGGGTCATCTGGCCGAACCAGCGGCAGGGAGTGGGCTTGGCCCCGGTGGTGGCCCAGTTCTGCATCCAGGCGACCATGATCCGCCGCCCGTCGGGGGGGAGGAGGGTCTGGGGCGCGTAGAAGTCCAGTCCGTAGTC
>DYBS01000210.1:0-528 GCA_019418525.1 Clostridiales bacterium | reverse complement strand
GTCCACCGCCTGGACCGCCTGGCGGCAAAACTCCTTGCTCTGGGGATCATAATCTCCGATCAGGCACAGGGCGTTGTTGCCCGCGTGAAACTCCAGGCCGATGGGGTACATCTCCTGAGGGCTGGTGAGAAGGACGTGCCGGCCATCCAGGGGGAAGAGGTCGGGACACTCCCACATTTTCCCGTACTGGTTGTAGCAGGCGTCCAGGGTGCGGACATAGTTCCACTTCAGACCGTCGGCGCTCTGGTAGAGGAGGATCGCGCCGCTGCCATCCGGGGTGCGGTTGCCGATGACGGCGTAGTAGGTGCCGTCCGCCTCCCGCCACACCTTGGGGTCCCGGAAGTCCGCCGCGCTGCCCCCTTCGGGCAGGTCGTTCTTGTCCAGCACCGGATTGAGGGAGTACTTTTCATAATTGAGCCCGTCCCCGATGGCCACGCACTGGGTCTGGACACCCCGGAGGACCCCCTCCTGGTCCGGCTCCCGCCGGACTCCCGTGTACATCAGCAGCTGCCGCCCGTCGGGCAGCTC
>DYBS01000021.1 GCA_019418525.1 Clostridiales bacterium | reverse complement strand
GAGAAGTTCCCCTCTCCGCCTTTTCTTTCCCCCATTTCTTTTCGCGAAAAGAAATAGGGCGCTGTCCGCGTAGGACGCCTGCGCGGCGAGCACAAATATTCCGGATTCTCCGGATAAATCAAAACGTCCCGTATTCTCACTCAAAAAGAATACAGGACGTTTTTTGTTTTAGCAAATCCAGCCACTGCCCAGGACGGAATCCCCGTCGTAGAACACCGCCAGCTGCCCCGGCGTAGGGGCCCGGGCGGGGGTGAGCATCTGGATCTCCACTCCCTGTTCCGTGGGGTGGAGGACTGCCTCGGTCTCGTTCTTGGAGTGCCGCAGGCGCACGGTGCACCGCCGGGGGGCGGTGAGCCCGGGCAGGGCGATCCAGTTGAGGTCGGTGCAGCAAGCTCGGTCGGCGTGGAGGTCGGTGCCGTCGGAGAGGACCACCTGGTTGGTCTCCGGCCGGATGGCCGAGACGAAGTACCGGTGGGGCCCCGACACCCCCAGGCCCCGCCGCTGGCCCAGGGTGTAGTGGTGGATGCCCTTGTGGCGGCCCATCACGTTCCCCTCCCGGTCCACAAAGTCGCCGGGAGGCGGTGTGCCACCCCGTTTGTCCAGCCAGGCGGCGTAGTCCCCGTCGGGGATGAAGCAGATCTCCATGGAGTCCGGCTTCTCCGCCACCGGGATGCCCCAGCTCCTAGCTAGGGCCCGCACCTCGGATTTCTCCAGGTCCCCCAGTGGGAACACGGTGCGGCGCAAAATCTCTTGGGGCAGACGGGCCAGCATATAGGACTGATCGTTGGCCGGGCGGCCTTTCAGCAGCAGAGCCCGGCCGTCGGGACCCACGCCCCGGCGGGCATAGTGCCCGGTGGCCACATAGGGCGCCCCGATGCGGTCGGCCAGCGCCAGCAGGGCGGGGAATTTTACGGTGGGATTGCACCGGGCGCAGGGCAGGGGGGTGCGCCCGGCCAGATAGTCGGCGGCGAAAGGGGCGCAGACCTGCTGCTCCAGGGCGTCCCGGATGTCCACCGTCTCAAAGGGGAGGCCCAGCTCCGCGGCCACGGCGGCGGCGTCCTCGCCGCCCCCCAGGCCGATGTCCAGCCACAGGCAGGTCACGTCGTAGTCCTCCCGCAGCCGCCGGGCCGCCACGGCGGAATCCACCCCGCCGGAGAGACCCAATACCAGCTTTTCTCTCATTGATTCGCTCCTGTTATTCTGAGTTATCCACAACTTCCACCAGTTTTCCACCGCCTCAGGGCTTGCGGAGGTGGATGTGCTTCAGCTTGGGATAGGCCCGCCCCAGCAACCCCAGCGGGAAGGCCCCGCCGTGGCCGGGATAGACCATCCGGGCTCCGCTGTCCAGCATGGTCTCCCAGGACGCGCGGTACTCTTCCGGGTCCTCCATCCAGATGGAGGTGTAGTTGCTGGACAGCGGTCCAGCCATGGCCGCGTCGCCGCAGAAGAGGGAGCCATCCTCAGTGAGGAGGGACATGGAGTCGGCGGTGTGGCCGGGGGTGTCCAGGAAGGTGACCCCCAGGTTGGACTCCAGGTCCCGGCGGCGGGCCCCCTCCAGAGGGATAAAACGGTTCTCCAGCTCCCGGGGCAGGGCGGGGAATACATCCCACTTCCGCCGGTTGATGGTCCGGCAGGCCAGGATCGCGCGGAAATTGGGGCAGCCGCCCTCCTCGCTGTTGCGCCCGCTCCGCAGCCGCTCCAGCGCCAAGGGGTGCAGGAGCACCCGGGCTCGGGTGCCCCGGAGGACTTCGTTCAGATAACCGGCGTGGTCGCCGTGGGCGTGGGTGAGGAACACCCACTGCAATTCATTGGGGTCGATCTTTTTCCGGCTCAGCTGCCGCAGAAAATCCGCCCCGCCCCCCTCGTATCCGGTGTCCACCAGGAGATACCCGGCCAGGGTGGGGAAGAGGTAGTTGTTCACCATCAGGGTGCCCAGATTCATGGGTCGCATATGCGTTTCCTTTCTGATTAGTCGTCCAGGGCCACCATCAGCACCGCCACATCGGCGGGGCTGACGCCGGAGATGCGGCTGGCCTGGCCCAAATTCAACGGTCGGATGGTTTGCAGCTTCTGACGAGCCTCCAGACGCAGGCCGGTCATGTTGGCATAGTCCAGGTCCGGCGGCAGAGGCCGGCCCTCCAGCCGGCGCATCTCCTCCACCTGCCGGAGCTGCTTTTCGATATAGCCCTGATACTTCACGGCAATCTCCACCGCCTCGGCCTCCGCCTGAGTGAGGGCTGGCCGCTGGGGGTCGAAGGGGGCAAGATCCTGATAACTCACCCGGGGCCGCCGGAGAAGGTCCGCCAGCCGGGCCCCGTTGGGCACCGGGGGCTCCCCCCGCTGCTCCAGGAGGGCGTTCAACTCCGGGGAGGGGGCGGCGCCGGTGTGCTCCAGGCGCTTGCGCTCCTTTTCCACCGCGGCGTACTTGTCCAGCACCCGGCGGTACCGCTCGTCGCTGACCAGGCCCACCATGTGCCCCACCGGACACAGGCGCTGGTCGGCGTTGTCCTGCCGGTGGAGGAGGCGGTACTCGGTGCGGGAGGTCATCATGCGATAGGGCTCGTTAGTGCCCTTGGTGACCAGGTCGTCAATGAGGACCCCGATATACCCCTGGTCCCGGCCGATGACCATGGGCGGGCGGCCCAGGATCTTCAGCGCCGCGTTCACCCCGGCCACGAAGCCCTGCACCGCTGCCTCCTCATACCCGGAGGAACCGTTGAACTGCCCCGCGCCGTAGAGGCCGGGCACGCTCTTGCACTCCAGGGTGGGGAGAAGGGCGGTGGGGTCGATGCAATCGTACTCGATGGCGTAGGCCGGGCGGGTCATCTCGGCCTGTTCCAGGCCAGGGATGGTGTGGAGCATGGCCACCTGCACGTCCTCCGGGAGGGAAGAGGAGAAGCCCTGGATGTAGAGCTCCTCGGTGTCCAGGCCCATGGGCTCGATGAAGAGCTGGTGGCGCTCCTTGTCGGCAAAGCGGACCACCTTGTCCTCGATGGAGGGGCAGTAGCGGGGGCCCACCCCCTCGATGACCCCGGAAAAGAGGGGAGAGCGGTCCAGATTGGCCCGGATGATGTCGTGGGTGTGCTGATTGGTATAAGTGAGGTGGCACACCGCCTGATTTTTCGGAGGCTCTTCCGTCTCAAAGGAGAAGGGCACCGGGGTCTCGTCCCCCTCCTGAAGCTCCATTTTGGAAAAATCCACGCTGCGGGCGTTGACCCGGGGGGGCGTGCCGGTCTTGAAGCGGCGGATGGGGAGGCCCAGCTTCTTTAAACTCTCGGTGAGGGGGAGGGCCGCCATGAGCCCGTCGGGCCCGGAGTCCCGGGTGACCTCGCCCACGATGGTGCGGCCCCCCAGGTGGGTGCCGGTAGCGATGACCGCCGCCTTTACCTCATAAATTGCGCCGGTGGCGGTGCGCACAGCGGACACCGCGCCGTCCTTGGTGAGCACGTCGGTGACCTCGCCCTGCTTCACCCACAGGTTCTCCTGTTTCTCCAGGGTATGCTTCATAATTTTCTGGTACTCCCGCCGGTCCGCCTGGGCCCGCAGGGACCAGACCGCCGGGCCCTTGCCCTTATTGAGCACCCGGTACTGGATGCAGGCTTTATCCGCCGCCCGGGCCATCTCGCCGCCCAGGGCGTCCAGCTCCCGGACCAGGTGGCCCTTGCCGGTGCCGCCAATGGCCGGGTTGCAGGGCATGTTGCCCACCGCGTCCAGGTTCACCGTGAAGCAGAGGGTCCGCAGCCCCAGCCGCGCCGCAGCCAGGGCGGCCTCGATGCCCGCGTGGCCCGCGCCGATGACGGCGATGTCGTATTGTCCCGCGTTGTAGTCCATGGTCATTCCTCGCTCTTAGGATGGGTCTGTTTCGCACTATTATAGCAAAACTGAGGACAAATGAAAAGAGAGGAGCCACCATTGGGCTCCTCGTGGAGGCGCGCTCGCCGCGCGGGCCGCCTACTCAGCGGGGGCTCTTTGCTTCCGGGCAGCCCGGGGGGTTTGTGCTCGCCGCACGGGCGTCCTGCGCGGACAGCGCCCGATTTCTTTTCTCGAAAAGAAACCGGAGAAAGAAAAGAAGGAGAGGGGAACTTCTCGTTCCCCTCTCCACTCCCCTCCAAAAGGGCGGCCTTTTAAGGGGCCGCCCCATTCTGCCGGGGTGCGCCTTGGGGGAGTCCAGAGGGGGGTATCCCCCCTCTGGGCTTTCTTTCCCACCGCTTTCTTTGCAAAGAAAGCGGTGCTCCCGCCGAGCAGGCGGCCCGCCCGGCGAGCGCAAAAACCTGGGGGTTGCCCCCTTATGCCTGGGCCCGGGACAGCTTGGCATAGGCCCCGTTCTTGGCCAGCAGCTCCTCATGGGTACCCTCCTCAGCGATGCCGCTGCCATCAATGACCACGATGCGGCTGGCGGAGCGGATGGTGGAGAGCCGGTGGGCGATGATGAGAGTGGTGCGGCCCACGGCCAGGGCGTCCAGAGCCGACTGAATGTGGGCCTCGGTCACGCTGTCCAGGGCGGAAGTGGCCTCATCCAGAATGAGGATGGGTGGATTTTTCAGAAAGATGCGGGCGATGGAGATGCGCTGCTTCTGCCCGCCGGAGAGCATGACGCCCCGCTCGCCCACCTGGGTCTGGAAGCCCTGGGGCATGGCGGCGATGTCGTCATAGATCTCCGCCTTGCGGGCGGCGTCGATGATCTCGGCCTCGGTGGCGTCGGGCCGTCCGTAGCGGATGTTATCGTAGATGGTACCGGCAAAGAGGAACACGTCCTGCTGAACCATGCCGATGTGAGCCCGCAGGTCGTGCTGCTTGAGCTCCCGCACGTCCTGGCCGTCCACCAGCACCCGACCCTCGGTGACGTCGTAGAACCGGGGGATGAGCTGGCAGAGGGTGGACTTGCCGCCGCCGGAGGGGCCCACCACCGCCACCGTCTCGCCGGGGCGGATGTGGAGGGACAGGTGCTCCAGCACCGGCTCGGCGGAGCGCTCGTACCGGAAGGTCACGTTTTCCAGGGAAATATCCCCCTCCACATGGGTGAGGGGCCGGGCGTCGGGGGCGTCCTGGATCTCCGGCTCCAGGCGCATGAGCTCCACGAAGCGCTTGAAGCCCGCCATACCCTGCATGAACTGCTCCACGAAGGCGGAGAGCTTGCGGATGGGGGTGATGAAGGTGGTGATATAGAGGGCGAAGGTGGTGAGGTCGATGAAGTCCATTTTCCCCTGCATGATGAGGAAGCCGCCGAAGGCGATGACCAGCACCGAGAGGATGCCCATAAAGAACTCCATCCCCGCCTGATAGAAGGCCATGATGCGGTAGTAACCCCGCTTGGCGCCCCGGAACTGGTCGTTGGCGGCGTCAAATTTGGCGCTCTCCGCCGCCTCGTTGGCGAAGGCCTTGGCGGTGCGCATGCCGGAGAGGGAGGACTCCACCTCGCCGTTGATGCCGGCCAGCTTGGCCTTGACCTCGGTGGAGGCCTTCATCATCTTCTTGCGGGTGAGGGCGGTGTAGAGGATGAAGAGGGGGATCACGGCGAACACCACCAGGGCCAGCTGCCACTGGATGGTGAGGAGGATGCAGAAAGCGCCCAGCAGGGTCACCGCCGAGATGAAGAGGTCCTCCGGGCCGTGGTGGGCCAGCTCGGTGATCTCGAAGAGGTCGCCGGTGACCCGGCTCATGAGCTGGCCGGTGCGGTTCTTGTCATAGAAGGAGAAGGACAGGTCCTGCATGTGGGCAAAGAGGTCCCGGCGGATGTCGGCCTCCATCCGCACGCCCAGCAGGTGGCCCCAGTAGGTGACGATGTAGTAAAAGACGCTTTTCAGCACATAGGCCGCGCCCAGGGCCGCCATGAGGGCGAAGAAAGCGGCGAAGGCCTGCCCGGGCAGCAGGGTCTGCATGGAGTAGCGGGACAGCACCGGGAAGAGGAGGTCCACAATGCAGATGAGCAGCGCACACACCATATCCAGGGCGAAGAGCTTCCAGTGGGGCTTATAGTAGGAGGCAAAAATGCGCAGATAACCCCGGTTGTCGTGTTTCCAATTCATGGTCGCTTGATCGCTTCCTTTCTCTCGGTTCATCGGCGGAAATAGGGACTCTCCCGGTACTGGATGGCCTCGGCCAAGTGGGGCACCTCGATCTGCTCCGCCCCGTCCAGATCGGCAATGGTGCGGGCCACCCGCAAAATGCGGTCGTAGCTCCGGGCGGTAAGGCCCAGGCGCTGGAAGGCGCCCTCCATCACCGTGCGGCAGGCTTGGTCCAGGGCGCAGTAGGCCTGGAGCTCTTTGGGCCCCATGTGGGCGTTGCACTCGGGGCCGTCGGGGCCGAAGCGCTTCATTTGGACAGCCCGGGCCCCCTCCACCCGCTTGCGGATGTCGGCGGAGGACTCCCCGGCGGGTTTGCGGGAGAGCTCCTCAAATTCCAGCGCCGGGACCTCCACATAGAGGTCGATCCGGTCCAGCAGGGGGCCGGAGAGCTTGCCCAGATAGCGCTTGATCTCCCCCTCGGAGCAGCGGCAACGCCCCGACGGGTGGCCGTACCAGCCGCATTTGCAGGGATTCATGGCGCACACCAGCATGAAACGGGCGGGGAATTCCTCGCTGGCCGCCGCTCGGGCGATTTGGACCTTGCCCTCCTCCAGGGGCTGGCGGAGGGACTCCAGCACGTCCTTGTGGAATTCCGGCAGTTCATCCAGGAACAGCACCCCGTTGTGGGCCAGGGAGATCTCTCCGGGTTTCGGGATGGGGCTCCCGCCGCCGGAGAGGCCGGTGGCTGAGATGCTGTGGTGAGGCGCCCGGAAGGGCCGGGCCTCCACCATGGGGTGCTCCCGGCTGGTGAGGCCCATCACCGAGTGGATCTCGGTGCTCTCCAACGCCTCCCGCTCGCTGAGGGCGGGGAGGATGGAGGGGAGGCGCTTGGCCAGCATGGACTTGCCCGACCCCGGCGGACCGATCATGGCCAGATTGTGGCCTCCCGCCGCGGCGATCTCCAGGGCCCGCTTGGCCTGGTCCTGGCCCTTCACGTCGGCAAAGTCGGGGAGAGAGACACTTCCCTCCGGCGGCGTCCAGGCCGGGGCGGGGGAGAGGGGTTTCTCCCCCCGCAGGTGGGCGGTCAGCTCCTCCAGGTCGTGTACCCCGTACACCGTCAGTCCGCCGGCCAGGGTGGCCTCGGCGGCGGAGTCGGCCGGTACATATAAGGTAGTGATGCCCGCCCGGCGGGCCGCCAGGGCCATGGGCAGCATGCCCCGCACCGGGCGCAGGCCCCCGGCCAGAGAGAGCTCCCCCACAAAGGCGGCGTCGGGAGCGGGGGGCGGCAGCTGCCCCCCGGCGGCCAGGATGCCCACCAGCATGGGGAGGTCGTACACCGTTCCCTCCTTCCGCCGGTCGGCGGGGGCCAGGTTCACCGTGATCCGGGACACCGGGAAGGTAAAGCCCCCGTTCTTCACCGCCGAGCGCACCCGGTTGCGGGCCTCCTTCACCGCCGCGTCCGGCAGGCCCACCACGTCGAAGGCCGGCAGGCCGTTGGAGAGATCGCACTCAGCCCGCACCTCATATCCGGTGACTCCGTGGAGCCCCAGACTGCGCACCTGACAGAACATCGCCCATCCTCCTTTTCCCGTTCCATACCGGGCGGTCTTGATTCTTCATGATACCGCATCTTCACCTCTATTGCAATCAGAACCGTTAGTTTAGATATTTTAATTGGTTCTCCCAAATTTTAATCAAGATTTTTTTATCGGAAATTTGCACAGACGATTTACAAAAAGAAAGGTTGGTGCTAGAATAAAAGCGCTGCTGAAAGGAAAACCACACAAGGAGGAATCGTTTCATGGCTCGTAAGCTGAAAACGATGGACGGCAATACAGCGGCCGCCCACGTATCCTACGCCTTCACCGAGGTGGCGGGCATCTACCCCATCACCCCCTCCAGCCCCATGGCCGACAACGTGGACCAGTGGGCTGCCGCTGGCCGCAAGAACATCTTCGGTACCACCGTCAAGGTCATCGAGATGCAGTCTGAGGCCGGTGCTTCCGGTACCGTCCACGGCTCTCTGGCCGCCGGCGCCCTGACCACTACCTACACCGCCTCTCAGGGCCTGCTGCTGATGATCCCCAACATGTACAAGATCGCCGGCGAGCTGCTCCCCTGCGTGTTCCACGTCTCCGCCCGTACCGTCGCCAGCCACGCGCTGAACATCTTCGGCGACCACTCCGACGTTATGGCCTGCCGCCAGACCGGCTTTGCCATGCTGGCTGAGGGCAACGTGCAGGAGGTCATGGACCTGGGTGCCGTGGCCCACCTGGCCACCATCAAGTCCCGCGTGCCCTTCATCAACTTCTTCGACGGCTTCCGGACCTCCCACGAGATCCAGAAGATCGCCATCTGGGACAACGAGGACCTGGCCGACATGGTGGACATGGACGCCGTCGAGGCCTTCCGCAAGCGCGCCCTGAATCCTGAGCGCCCCGTCATGCGCGGCTCTCACGAGAACGGCGACGTGTTCTTCCAGCACCGCGAGGCCTGCAACAAGTACTACGACGCTGTCCCCGGCATCGTCGAGGAGTACATGGGCAAGGTCAACGCCAAGCTGGGCACCAACTATCAGCTCTTCAACTACTACGGCGCTGAGGATGCCGACCGCATCATCATCGCCATGGGCTCCATCTGCGACGTGGCCGAGGAAGTCATCGACTACCTGAACGCCCACGGCCAGAAGGTGGGCCTGGTCATGGTCCGCCTGTACCGCCCCTTCCGCGCGGACAAGCTGATCGCCGCCATCCCCTCCACCGTGAAGAAGATCGCCGTTCTGGACCGGACCAAGGAGCCCGGCGCTCAGGGCGAGCCTCTGTACATGGACGTGGTGACCGCTCTCGCCAACGCCGGCATGAACGATATCACCGTCATCGGCGGCCGTTACGGCCTGGGCTCCAAGGACACTCCCCCCAGCAGCGTGTTCGCTGTCTATGAGGAGCTGGAGAAGGCCGAGCCCAAGCGCCAGTTCACCATCGGCATCGTGGACGACGTGACCAACCTGTCCCTGCCCGAGCATGCCTGCCCCAACACCGCGGCCGAGGGCACCATCGAGTGCAAGTTCTGGGGTCTGGGCGGCGACGGTACCGTCGGCGCCAACAAGAACTCCATCAAGATCATCGGCGACCACACCGACAAGTACGTCCAGGCCTACTTCCAGTATGACTCCAAGAAGACCGGCGGCGTGACGGTGTCCCACCTGCGCTTCGGCGACAAGCCCATCAAGAGCCCCTACTACATCAACAAGGCCGACTTCGTCGCCTGCCACAACCCCTCCTACATTGTCAAGGGCTTCCCCATGGTCCGCGACGTGAAGGACGGCGGCGTGTTCCTCATCAACTGCCAGTGGAGCGATGAGGAGCTGGACAAGCACATGCCCGCCGAGGCCAAGCGCTACATCGCCGAGCACAACGTGCAGGTCTACACCATCGACGCCATCGACCTGGCCGCCAAGATCGGCATGGGCAAGCGCACCAACACCATCCTGCAGTCCGCCTTCTTCGCCCTGGCCAAGGTGATGCCCGAGGCTGAGGCGATCCAGTACATGAAGGACGCCGCCACCCACTCCTACCTGAAGAAGGGCCAGGACGTGGTCGACATGAACCACAAGGCCATCGAGGTCGGCGCCACCGCTTTCAAGAAGTTCGACGTGCCCGCCTCCTGGGCCACCGCCGAGGACGCCCCCGCCGCCGAGAACTACACCGGCCGTCCCGCCACCGTCAAGATGGTCAAGGAGCTGCTGGTGCCCATCGACAAGATGGACGGCGACAGCCTGCCCGTCTCCGCCTTTGAGGATCACGTGGACGGCACCTTCGAGCAGGGCGCTTCCGCCTACGAGAAGCGCGGCGTGGCCGTCATGGTTCCCACCTGGGATTCCTCCAAGTGTATCCAGTGTAACCAGTGCTCCTATGTCTGCCCCCACGCCACCATCCGTCCCTACGCTCTGACCGAGGCCGAGGCCGCTGAGGCTCCCGAGTGCTCCAAGATCGTGGACATCAAGGCCGGCAAGGGCAAGGGCACCTATAAGTTCGCCATTGCCGTGTCTCCTCTGGACTGCATGGGCTGCGGCGTCTGCGCCAAGATCTGCCCCGTGAAGGCCCTGACCATGGTGCCTCAGGAGCAGGAGGCCGAGCAGCAGAAGGTCTTCGACTACATGGTGGAGAAGGTCGCCCCCAAGGCCGACATGGAGGGCACCGCCAACCTGAAGGAGTCCCAGTTCAAGCAGCCCCTGCTGGAGTTCTCCGGCTCCTGCGCCGGCTGTGCTGAGACCGCCTATGCCCGCCTGGTCACCCAGGTCTGCGGCGATCGGATGTACATTTCCAACGCCACCGGCTGTTCCTCCATCTGGGGCGGCCCCGCTGCTACCTCTCCCTACACCGTCAACAAGTGCGGCCACGGTCCCGCTTGGGCCAACTCCCTCTTCGAGGACAACGCCGAGCATGGTCTGGGCCTGTACCTGGGCCAGAAAGCCATCCGCGACCGTCTGGTGGACAAGGTCCGCGAGCTGGAGAGCATCACCAAGGTGGACTCCAAGCGCGCTGCCTGCCAGGAGTACCTGGCTACCCTCGAGGACGGCGAGGCCAACCAGGCTGCTACCGCCAAGCTGGTGGCTGAGCTGGAGAAGGACCCCGGCTGCCACTACTGCCAGGAGATCCTGGCCGAGAAGGAGTACCTCTCCAAGAAGGCCGTCTGGATCTTCGGCGGCGACGGCTGGGCCTACGACATCGGTTACGGCGGCCTGGATCACGTCATCGCCTCCGGCGAGGATGTGAACATCTTCGTGTTCGACACCGAGGTGTACTCCAACACCGGCGGACAGGCCTCCAAGGCCTCCAACATCGGCCAGGTGGCTCAGTTCGCCGCCGCCGGTAAGCGCGTGGCCAAGAAGTCCCTGTCCGAGATCGCCATGCAGTACGGCTACGTCTACGTGGCTCAGGTGGCCATGGGCGCCAACCCCGCTCAGACCCTGAAGGCCATCAACGAGGCCGTTAACTACCACGGCCCCTCCCTCATCATCGGCTATGCTCCCTGTGAGATGCACTCCATCAAGGGCGGCATGACCAACTGCCAGAGCGAGATGAAGAAGGCTGTCGAGTGCGGCTACTGGAACCTGTTCCGCTTCAACCCCGCTCTGAAGAAGGAGGGCAAGAACCCCTTCACTCTGGACTCCAAGGCCCCCGCTGGCGGCTATCAGGAGTTCCTGATGAACGAGGCCCGCTACTCCTCCCTGACCCGGTCCTTCCCCGAGACCGCCAAGGAGCTGTTTGCTCAGAACGAGGAGGCTGCCAAGGAGCGTTACGAGCACCTGACCAAGCTCATCGAGCTGTACAAGTAAGCGATAACGCTGCGACGCGCCCCGTGCCGGAAGCACGGGGCGCGTTTTTTCCACCGAAAGGAGTTGTTTTGTGGATATGAACACGTCTGAAGCCATCCGCGCCCGCCGCTCCATCCGAAAGTATAAGCCCGGCGCCGCCATCCCTGCCGAGCATGTGCAGCAGCTGCTGGAGGCCGCCATGCTGGCCCCCAGCGCGGTGAACAGCCGCCCCTGGGAGTTCGTGGTCGTGGAGAGCGACTCGGTAAAACAGCAGCTCATGGAGGCCCACCCCTATACCGGGATGCTGAAGACCGCCTCCCTGGCTATCGTGGTCTGCGGCCGCCCCGACCTGCAGGAGGGGAAGTGCGGCGCCTTCTGGCCCCAGGACTGCGGCGCGGCCATCGAGAACCTGCTCCTCCAGGCGGTGGAGCTGGGCTACGGGGCCTGCTGGTGCGGGTGCTACCCGGCCATGGAGCGGGTCCAGGCCCTCCAGAAGATCCTGGACGTCACCAGCGTGCCCGTGGCCATCGTGGCCGTGGGTGTTCCCGACGAGTCCCCCGCCCCCCGGGGCTTCTATGACCCCAGCCGGGTGAAGTACCTCTAAAAAGACGCGAAAACGGCGGAGAGCAGTGCTCTCCGCCGTTTTCTTGCTTTACAGTTCAAAGGTATAGTGGTCGTAGGCGTTGATGATGCGGGTACTGCCCAGCACACTCTCTCGCTGGAGACGGTAGCCGTAGTTCAGGTGGACGTGGCCGTGGAGGGCCACCGCGGGCTGGAAGCGCTCCACCAGGCGGTTAAAGACGTGGAACCCCTCGTGGGCCAGGTCCTTGGTGTCGCACACCCCGTGGGGCGGGGCGTGGGTCACCAGGATATCGAAACCCCGCATCAGGCGCAGGGAGGTGTACAGCTTGAGCACCCGCAGGTTCATCTGGGCCTGGGTGTACTGGTAGGGGCCGTTGTGGTAGCGCATGGAGCCCCCCAGGCCCAGAATACGCACCCCCTCGAAGTTGTACACCTGATCCTCGATGCAGGTGCAGCCCAAAGGGGGGTGGTGCTCATAGCGGCCGTCGTGGTTGCCGTGGACGTAGAGCACCGGGGCGTGGGACAGGGTGACCAGAAAGGACAGATACTCCGGGTGCAGATCGCCGCAGGAGAGGATCAGATCCACATCCGCCACCTTGTCGGGGGTAAAATAGTCCCACAGATAGGGGGACTCGTGGTCAGAAATGGCCAGGATCTTCATAGCGTCTCCTCTCTGTGCACTCCCTGGAGGCGCACCATCTCCTGGGCTTTGGGGGTCAGCTCCTCATAGGCGGGCAGGCGGCCCTCCACGTTGGAGGCCAGCCAGCTCATGTTGAGGATCTCCTCCGCCGTCAGGGATTCCCGGCCCCGGTGGACCACCTGGCCGTCCTGCTGCCGCAGGGTGCCGGAGAAGGGGAGGAGCCGGTGGGAACAAAGGGCCTCCCGCAGCAGCTCCATAAGCTGGAGGGTACTGTCCGGCAGGGTGCGAGAGCAGATTACGTCCACCACGCCCTGATTCATGCCCCACCAGTAGTTGGTGGCGCTGTTGCCCCGCACGTCGCTCTTCCAGCGGCCGTCCAGGATACGGGACATCAGTTTCTTATACACCTCGCCCCAGCGGCACAGGGTAATGGCCCGGTTGTGGGGGGCGTAGTCCGGGGCCACCAGGCGGTCGCTGGCCAGGATGCCGTACTCATCGTTGGTGAGCATGCTCAGGTTGTCGATATAGGACACCCCCGCCGCCTCCAGGCGCTCCATATAGCCCCCCCGGGCCAGCTGGGACCACTCCAGATAGATGGTGGCCCGGGTGTTCACCATCTGCACCCCCCGGGCGAAGGCGTTAATGGAGGCAATGGTGCCGTAGGTGGGGTAGTCGGCCACATAGCCTACCTTGCCGCCGGGGGCCAGGGTACCCGCCAGGGCCCCCTTCAAAAACTCCGCCTCATACATGCGGGGGTAGTAGGTCCGGATGGAGGGGTGGGCGATGTTCAGCGAGCAGTTGAGGATTTTCACCTCCGGGTGGGCCACCGCCGCCTTCACGCTGGCGGCGATCATGGCCGGGGTGGTGGTGAAGACAACGTCGGCCCCCTCCGCAATGGCGCTCTCCAGGGCCTGGGTGATGGCGGTATCCCCCACCAGATCCTCGTATGCCACCGTGTGCACCTGGCCGTTCATGGACAGCTCCATGGCCCTCCGGCCCATCTCGTGGGCGTGGACCCAGCCGGAGAACCGGGGATCCCCGCCGTAGAGAAAGGCGGCGCACACCGGCCTGGGGCTGCTCACGTGGATCAGGGGACGCTTGGCCTCGGTATCCAGCAGGAGCACAACCCCCGCCTGCTCCAGCCGGTTCTCGATCTCGGTGCGGATGGACTCCAGCTCCCGGCTGATGTCGGCGGGCATCTTGTGGACGGAGTCCTGGTAACCGAAAATGTGCAGGAAAACCAGAAGGCCCTCGGGCACCGCGTCCGGGTTGCCTCCCTTGCCCAAAAAGGCGTCCTGGAAGGTGTAGAAAAAGGAACGGAAGGTATAGATCTGCTCCGCGCTCCAGGAGGCGTTGTCCGGGTAGTCCAGGAGCTTGCACAGCTCCGCGTACTCCCCAGGGCGGCGGAAGGGCAGGTAGTTGATGCCGGTCCGGCGGTAGAACTGGAGGAACTCATAATAGGCCACCACCTCCGGGTCGTCGGAGGGGTTGGGGATGATGCGGGTCACCACGCCGGGGATGCTCACCGCGCCGAAGAACTTCAGCACGCTCACCCGCTTGTGCCCCTCCGCCACATAGTAGCGGTGCATATACTCCACCGCCTTGATGGGGTCCCGGATACCCTCACTCAAATGGGCGTCACACAGGTCCACCCACTTGGTGGAAAACTCACTGCGGGTCTCGATGAGGGGGTAAAAAGAGGGGGAGAAGGACAGCCGCCGGTTCTCCGACTGTGTCCCCACAATGGCGTGGGCCGGGATGTCCACCACGCCCAAAAACTCCCGGCGGGTACAGCGCTCGCACTCCTCAGGTAAGACCTGGAGATAGGGGTCCTTCCCCTGGGATTGGTAGAGCTTGGCGTCCTTCTGTCCCAGGCGCAGGGCCTGGTGGTAGGTCTCTAATGGCATAGGTTCTCTCCCTTCTATGGTGTGCGCAGGCCTTACTTGCCCACGCAGAAGCGCTGAAAGATGCGGTCGGTCACGTCCTCCCGGATGTTCTGGCCGGTGAGCTCGCCCAGGGCCCCCATGGCCCCCTCCACGTCCACCAGGACGGCGTCCGGGGTCATGCCCATATGAAGGCTCTCCCGGGCCGAGCGCAGCGCGGACAGCGCCCGTCCAGCGGCCTCAGCCTGCCGGGCATTGGTGAGCAGCTCCCCCCGCTCCTGGTCGGCCCCAGCGGGGAAGCAGGCGGCAATGGCCCCCTCCAGCTCGCTGAGTCCCGCGCCGGTGCGGCTGCTGAGGAGGACACAGCCGTTTTCCCCCGGGGGAGGGGGGACACTTCCGGGCAGGTCCGCCTTGGTATACACCCGGATGACGTGGGGTACCGCTGCCGCCAGGTCCAGAATGGCCTGGTCCTCCGGCCCGGGAGGGCAGGTGGAGTCCAGCAGCACCAGGGCCAGCTCCGCCCCCTCCAGAGCCCGGCGGCTGCGCTCCACCCCCATGCGCTCCACCGCGTCTCCGGTCTCCCGGATGCCCGCCGTGTCGATAAGCCGGAGCAGCCGCCCGCCCAGGGTGCACTTTTCCTCCACCGTGTCCCGGGTGGTGCCGGGAATATCGGTGACGATGGCCCGCTCATAGCCCAGCAGGGCATTCAAAAGGGAGGACTTGCCCGCGTTGGGCCGCCCCACGATGGCGCAGGGGATGCCCCCCACCAGGAGCTTGCCCCGCTGGTAGCTCTCCAGCAGGGAGGAGAGGTCCCGTTCCGCCCCGGCCAGGGCGTCGTCCAGGGTACGGGCGCTGAAGGGGTCGATGTCCTCATCGGGGTAGTCCAGCACCGCGTGAAAGTGGGCGCTCACGTCCACCAGGGCGTCGTACACCATGCCCACCTTCCGGCTCAGGGCGCCGGAGAGCTGGCCACCCGCGCAGCGGGCGGCGGCCTGGGTCTCAGCATCGATGAGGTCGGCCACCGCCTCGGCCTGCATCAGGTCCAGCTTGCCGTTGAGGAAGGCCCGACGGGTGAATTCCCCCGGCCCGGCCTGCCGCACGCCCTGGGCAAAGAGGGCCTCCAGCCCCAGAGCCAGCACCGCCGGAGAGCCGTGGCACTGCAATTCCGCCGTGTCCTCGCCGGTGTAGCTGTGGGGGGCACGGGACACGGTGGCCAGCACCTGGTCCACCGGCCGGCCCTCCCGGTCCAGCAGGGACCCCAGCACCAGGCGGCGGTCCTCACATTCCTCCAGGGGCCTTCCGCTCACCGCCCGGAACACCGCCCCCGCCGCCCGGATGGCCTCCGGCCCCGACAGGCGCAGAATCCCCACCGCACAGCGCGCGCTGCCGGTGGCCACCGCCGCTATGGTATCTCGCATGGTACGCACCTCATCTTTCCGCCGCGCCCGGGCGGCCCATTTCCACATGGTCCTATTGTATCATGCCCGCTTTCTCGGGACAAGGCCGGGCCAGAACGGGATGTGTCGTGTTATTTAGACATTTTGCCTTCATTTTTGCGTTATAAATTTTTTATGTTAACTAAACGAACCGGTTTTTCCACCACACTTGTCCACATGGAATGTGGATAACTCGGTGGACAATGTGGAAAACCCTGCGGCACAAGGACTTCTTTTCCACCGCTTTACACTTTCTTTACCAGCGCCACCCAGAGTGCCGTCTCTCACACCTGTCAAATCCAGATTATTTCACCAAAAACCCGCCAGTTCAATTTTCTGTCTCCACCTACTTGACATCTGACCCGCCGCACGGTACAATAATTCAAACGGCACCACCCACGGGCATGTGTCCCCGGTTGCCGGACTCCAGGCTCCTCCCTTTGGGGAGATGCAGCCTGGCATGGTTGAACGAATCCTTGCACCTTGCGCGAGTTGCCCGGGGTCGTTCTTTCCGGTCGGCCCCGACCACTTCCAAAGCCGTCCCCGGTGTGGGATTGATGAAATAAGGAGGCCGGATCTTATGAGTATGGAAAAGAGCTATTTTGACCGAATTGCGGAATACGGACAGCTTGTTGTGATCTCGGGTCCCAACGGCGTAGGTAAGAATACGGTCATTCGTCAGTATCTTCAGGAGCACCCCAACGCCCGCGAGTCCATCTCCGTCACCACCCGGGAGCCCCGGGCCGGCGAAGAGGAGGGGAAGGACTATTTCTTCATCTCCCTGAAGGAGTTCGACCAGCTGGTTCGCTCCAACGCCCTGCTGGAGTTCGTCTACCACAACAACATCGGCTACGGCACCCCCAAGCAGGCCGTGGAGAACAACCGCAAGGAGGGCCACAACGTCATCCTCAACGTGGACGTCATGGGTGCCATGAAGGTCCGCGCCCTCTGCCCCGACGCCACCCTCATTTTCATCGTGCCCCCCTCCTGGGAGGAGCTGGAGCGCCGGGTCCGTGAGTCCACCAATCTGAGCGACCAGCAGATCAAGGACTATCTGGAGTGCGCCCAGGAGGACATCCTCTGCGCCGGCCAGTACGACTACATCCTCATCAACGACGAGGTGGATAAGACCGTCCGCCGCCTGGGCCAGATCATCCACGGCAACCGTTACAGCCGCGTGAGCATGAAGCCCTTCCTGGAGAGCTACATCGAGAGCGAGTTTAAGCCCCAGTCCGACTTCGCCAACGAAATCCTGTCCATCTGATCCCAACGACATACACGCCGCCGCTGCTCTTGCAGCGGCGGCGTTTTTCGTATACCCCGGACCAAAGGTTCATATACATGTCTGTGTATCTGCAAAGGTCAGGGGAGTTGTTGCCATGTGAAGGGAAACATCGAAGAGCGGGCCACACAGCTGGCCCTGTACCTCATCGAAGAGCGGACCACCGTCCGCGCCGCCGCCCAGATCTTCGGGATCTCCAAATCCACCGTACATAAGGACCTGTCGGAGCGGCTGCCCGGGTTCAACCGGCCCCTCTACTTACAGGTCAAGGCGGTACTGGACGAGAACAAGGCGGAGCGGCACATCCGGGGCGGTCTGGCCACCCGCAAAAAATACCGGGGCGCGTAGCGCCCCGGCGTCAAACACGGGCCTCCCGGCTGGCCGGGAGGCCCGCACCTCTTTACATCCAGCTCCACACCGCCAGCAGCACCCCG
This sequence comes from Clostridiales bacterium, assembly GCA_019418525.1. Lineage (GTDB taxonomy): Bacteria > Bacillota > Clostridia > Oscillospirales > Oscillospiraceae > Pseudoflavonifractor_A. Next base: position 1,082 of record DYBS01000021.1, on the reverse strand, counting down.
GCCGCCACCGCGAACAGGGCCGCCGTGGCCGCCACGTCCAGCGCCAGGGTGAGCCGCTCCCGCCAGGAGACCCGGCAGGGGACAGGGGAGGGGACCTCCTCCGGCTCGGACGGCTCCTCCGCCGGGGCCTGCTCCCCCAGACGGCGGCGGTATTCCTCCAGGTCCAGCACTTTTCCACCGCCGGCGGGGGCGGTGGGGACGCCGGCCTGGTACTCCACCCGGGTCTCATACAGCACGCCGCCGCCGCTGGCCTGTTCCCGGGGCACCGCGCGATGGCGGGCATTGAGTGTGACATACCTGGTCTCCATACGGCTCCCTCCTTACGGTGCGGGCGTTTCTCTGATATAGAAATGGACGGTTTTGGGGGGCGTTTTGTTCCCTCAATACAAAAAGAACTTTTGTTCGAGTCTGATTATACAACACATGTTCGATTTTTGCAAGCCCTTTTTCCACACCATTCGACCTCCGGGTGAAAAAAAAGAGCGGGACCCGAATGGGTCCCGCTCAAAACTGCTCAGAGGGAAGCTCAGCGGTGCTCGCCCCGGCTGTAAGCCACCACCGTGCGGCGGTTGGGCTCGGTGCCCACCGAGTAGGTGGTCACGTCGGGGTAATCCTGCAGGGCGGTGTGGATCACATGGCGCTCGTAGGCGTTCATGGGCTCCAGGGTGACGTTGCGGCGGTACTTGACCACCTTGCCGGCCACCTTGTTGGCCAGACGCACCAGGGACTCCTCCCGCTTGGCGCGGTAGTGCTCGGCGTCCACATGGATGCGCACCCGCTTGGTGAGGCCCCGGTTCACCGCGTACACGGTGAGCTGCTGGATGGCGTCCAGGGTCTCGCCCCGGCGGCCGATGAGGGCGCCCAGGTGCTCGCCCACCAGTTCCACCTGGTAGTTGCCCCGCTCGTCCAGAGAGATGCGCGGGGTGGCGGAGGCACCCATGTGCTCCAAAAGGCCGGTGAGGAACTCGTTGATCCGGCCGGCCACCGCGTCATCGGCGGCGGGGGCGGCGGCACTCTCCTCCTGGGGGACGGGCTGCTCCTCCTCCGCCACAGCGGCGGGAGCAGCAGGGGCGGCCACGGGC
>DYBS01000209.1 GCA_019418525.1 Clostridiales bacterium | reverse complement strand
CCCCTGCTACCCGGACGCCGGGTTCCACCCCATCAACGGCACCAACCGGGTGAATCTGGAGCTGGCGGGGCTGATGTACGACGGGCTCTATACCCTGGATGAGCATTTTCAGGCCCAGCCCGCCCTGGCCGCCTCCCACACCGTGTCGGCGGACAGCGCCACCTGGACCATCACCCTGCGGCAGGGTGTCACCTTCTCCGACGGCTCCCCCCTCACCGCCCAGGACGTGGTCTACTCCCTGAATCTGGCCCGGCAGAGCACGCTCTATCAGTACCGTCTCTCCTCCATCAACAGCGTCACCGCCGGAGAGGGCACTGTCACCATTACCCTGTCCCTCCCCAACGGGGCGCTGGACACCCTGCTGGACGTGCCCATCCTCAAGGAGAGCGCCGCCGCTGTACCCCCGGGCACCGGCCCCTATGTCATGGAGGGGACGGGGAATAACCTGACCCTCCGCCGCCGGGACGAGAGCTGGCGCGCCGCCGATACCATGCCGGAGACCATCCAGCTCCGGGCCATCACCAGCAACGACGCCCTCATCTCCAGCTTTGACACCGGGGACATCTCCCTGGTGAATACCGACCTCACCGGCACCGGCTCCCCCAGCTTTTCCGGCAACTATGCCACCACCGATTACGCCACCTCCACCCTGCTCTATGTGGGGTTCAACACCGCCTCCGGGCCCTGCCAGGACGCGGCGGTCCGGCGCGCCCTCTCCTATGGCATGGACCGCTCCACCATCACCCGGGCCATCCTGGCCCACCACGCCAGCGCCACCCCCCTGCCCGTCCATCCGGACAGCCCCCTTTATGACGAGACCCTGGCCACCGAGTTCTCCTACGCCCCCCAGACTCTGGCGCAGTTGCTGGAGGGGGCGGGCTGGAGCAACAGCGGCAGCGGCTACACCAAGGGCGGGCAGACCCTGTCCGTCACCCTCCTGGTCAGCCAGGACAACGCCTACCGCTGCGACGTGGCCGACGAGTTGGAGCGCCAGCTGGAGTCCGTGGGTGTGGCGGTGACGGTGGACAAGCGCCCCTGGGACCAATTCCTCACCGCCCTGAGCAGCGGGGACTTTGATCTCTACCTGGGGGAAACCAGGCTCACCGCCGACTTTACCTTCGCACCCCTCCTCTCCGGAGGGAGCCTCAACTACGGCCAATACGCCGACTGGAATACCACCACCCTCCACGCCGCCTTCCGGGCGGCCCAGGGGGAGGCGCGAAAAACCGCCGCCTCCGCCCTCTATGAGCAGCTGGGGCAGCAGATGCCCTTCACCGCGCTGTGCTTCCAGAACTGGTCGGTCCTCTCCCAGTGGGGACAGATCTCCGCTCTCACGCCGACCCAGCAGAACCTCTACTACGGCTTTGAGAACTGGGAGATCCACACCGCCAGCTGAATCCGCGGACCACGCGGTCCCTCGGGGCCGCTCCGATAGAAATGAAAAAGGGGTTATGGAAATGGGTAACGTATTTCGCTGCTATGCCGAAAAGAAGCCCGGCTTTGACGTGGAGGCCCGCCGCCTCCTGGACGAGCTGCGGGGCGAGCTGGGCCTGAAGGGGCTCACCGGCGTGCGCATCCTCCACCGCTATGATGTGGAGGGCATCGACCAAAAGACCTACGGGGCCATCCGCACCACCGTGCTCAGTGAGCCCCAGGTGGACGCCGTCTACGACGAGGACTTCCCCCGGGACGGGGCGGAGCGCATCTGCGCCGTGGAGGCCCTGCCGGGCCAGTTCGACCAGCGGGCCGACTCCTGCGCCCAGTGCATCCAGCTCCTCACCGGCGGAGAGCGGCCTCTCACCGCCTCGGCCAGCGTGTACCTCCTCTCCGGCAGCGTGTCCGACGGGGAGATGGAGAAGGTCAAGCACTACCTCATCAACCCGGTGGAGAGCCGTGAGGCCACCCTGGAGAAGCCCGACACCCTGAGCCGGGACTACCCCGTGCCCGCCGACGTGGCGGTGCTGGAGGGCTTCCGCACCCTGGACAGCGCCGGGCTCTCCGCCCTGCTGGACGAGCTGGGCCTCGCCATGGACCTGGACGACCTCACCTTCCTCCAGGGCTATTTCAAGGACGAGGAGCAGCGGGACCCCACCCTCACCGAGGTGCGCCTGGTGGACACCTACTGGTCCGACCACTGCCGCCACACTACCTTCTCCACCCACCTCGACCAGGTGGATCTGAGCGATGAGGCCGTGAAGGCCGCCTATGAGCGGTATCTGGCCGGCCGGGTGGAGGTCTACGGCGAGGAGAAGGCGGCGGGGCGCCCCCAGACCCTCATGGACATCGCCACCCTGGGCACCAAGGTCCTCAAGAAGCGGGGCCTCCTGCCCGAGCTGGACGAGAGCGAGGAGATCAACGCCTGCTCCATCCACGTCCCCGCCCAGGTGGACGGCCAGGACCAGGACTGGCTCCTCATGTTCAAGAACGAGACCCACAACCACCCCACCGAGATCGAGCCCTTCGGCGGCGCGGCCACCTGCATCGGCGGCTGTATCCGCGACCCCCTGTCCGGCCGTGTGTACGTCCATCAGGCCATGCGGGTGACCGGCGGCGGCGACCCCCGGGTGCCCTATGACCAGACCACCCCGGGCAAGCTCCCCCAGCGCAAGCTGGCCCAGACCGCCGCGGCGGGCTACTCCTCCTACGGCAACCAGATCGGTCTGGCCACCGGCCACGTGGCCGAGCTCTACCACGAGGGCTACATCGCCAAGCGCCTGGAGTGCGGCGCGGTGGTGGGCGCCGCTCCCGCCGACCATGTGCGCCGTGAGGTGCCCGCCCCCGGCGACGTGGTGATCCTCCTGGGCGGCCGCACCGGCCGGGACGGCATCGGCGGCGCCACCGGCTCCTCCAAGAGCCACAACATGAAGTCCCTCACCACCATGGCCTCCGAGGTCCAGAAGGGCAACGCCCCCGAGGAGCGCAAGATCCAGCGCCTATTCCGCAACGGCGCAGTGACCCGCCTCATCAAGCGCTGCAACGACTTCGGCGCGGGCGGCGTCAGCGTGGCCATCGGCGAGCTGGCCGACGGCCTGACCATCGACCTGGATGCCGTGCGCAAGAAGTACGACGGCCTGGACGGCACCGAACTGGCCATTTCCGAGAGCCAGGAGCGCATGGCTGTGGTGGTCGCCCCCGAGGACGCCGCCCAGTTCATCGCCGCCGCTGAGGCCGAGAACCTGGAGGCCTATCAGGTGGCCACCGTCACCGAGAGCCCCCGGATGGTCATGACCTGGCGGGGCAAGACCATTGCCAACCTCTCCCGTGCCTTCCTCAACACCAACGGCGCGGTGAAGCACGCCCAGGTGTCCGTCCCCGCCCACAAGGCCGCCTCTCACGGCGCGCCCTTCCTCTCCCTGCGGGAGATGGCGGGGAGCCTGAAGTGCGCCTCCCGCCGCGGCCTCACCGAGCGCTTCGACGGCTCCATCGGCGCGGCCAGCGTTCTGATGCCCTTCGGCGGCAAGACCCAGAGAACCCCCGCCCAGGCCATGGCCGCCCTCTTCCCCGTGGAACCCGGCCAGGAGACCGACCAGGCCAGCATCATGGCCTGGGCCTGTGACCCGGACCAGCTCACCGCCGACCCCTACGCCGGAGCCCACAGCGCGGTGGTGACCTCGGTGGCCAAGATCGTGGCCGCCGGTGCCGACTATAAAAAAGCCTACCTCACCCTCCAGGAGTTCTTCGAGAAGCTCCGCAACGAGCCCGAGCGCTGGGGCAAGCCCTTCTCCGCCCTGCTGGGCGCGCTGGACGCGCAGCTGGAGCTGGGTGCCGCTGCCATCGGCGGCAAGGACTCCATGTCCGGCTCCTTCCTGGACAAGGACGTGCCCCCCACCCTCATCTCCTTCGCCATCGCCCCCGCCAAGGCCGGGGAAGTCCTCTCCCCCGAGTTCAAGGAAGCCGGTCACGGCGTCTACCTCTTCGGCGTGGGCGACACCGAAGCTGTGAAGGCGGGCTGGGAGCAGTTCCACGCCCTGTGTGAGGCCGGGAAGGTGAAGGCCGCCTGGGCCGTGGAGAATGGCCTGGCCCAGGCCGTCACCAAGATGTCCTTCTGCAACACCATCGGCTTCACCGCCTGCGGCGACCGGGATTGGTACGC
>DYBS01000208.1:2288-4102 GCA_019418525.1 Clostridiales bacterium | reverse complement strand
CCTCCACGGCTTCATAACCCCGCTGCCGCACGTCCTCCAGAATGGCGGCGGCGGCGCGCTGGATGTCGGCGTTTTTGGCCGCCGAGCGGGCCTTCATGCCGGCGATGACCGCCTGCTCGGCGGACCCGTCGGCGCGTACGATCTGGATCATGCCTGTTCCCTCCGCTTCTCCAGCTCCGCCTCACAGCGGCGGATAAAGTCCTCGATGAGCTCCTTGTGGAGCTTCATGCTGGCCGTATTCACGATGAGCCGGGCGCTCACCGGCGCCACGTCCTCAATGGGCACCAGACCGTTGGCTTTCAGAGTGGCGCCGGTCTCCACGATGTCCACGATGGCGTCGGCCAGCTCCAGGATGGGGGCCAGCTCCACGCTGCCCTCGATCTTGATGATGTCCACGTCCATACCCTTCTTGGCGAAGAAGGCGCGGGTCACCTCCGGGTACTTGGAGGCGATGCGCCGGGTCTTGTAGGTGCCGTAGAAGTCGGAGCCCTCCTTCACCGCCAGGGCGAAGCGGCATTTGCCGAAGCCCAGGTCCAGCACCTCATAGAAGGAGCCGCCCTTTTCCAGGATGGTGTCCTTGCCCACAATCCCTAAGTCGCACACGCCGTGCTCCACATAGGTGATGACGTCGGGAGCCTTGGCCAGCACCGCGTCCAGCGGGTAGTTGGGCACGCAGTGGACCAGACGGCGGCCCGGGTTGCGCACCGGCGTGCAGTCCAGCCCCGCCGCCTCGAAGAGCTCCATGCTCTTGTCCAGCAGCCGCCCCTTGGTGATGGCGATTTTCAGCCGCTCGCTCATACCCGCACCGTCCTTTCTCCGTCCTTATCCAAGACCAGCACCGACTCGGCCCCCTTGTCCCGGGCCAGATTCAGGCTGGACTCCAGGGTGCGGCAGGGGGAGAGCTCGCAGGTGCCGGCGGGGCGGCTGTCCACCGCCTCCAGGGACTGGGCCAGATAGCCCGGCTCGTAGTGTACCACCGTGCGCAGCACCGGCAGAGCGGTCTCCGGCAGGGTACGGGCCACCGCGTCCACGTCCACAGCGAAGCCGGTGGCGGGTGCCTCCCGGCCGAAAATGCCCACCAGGTTGTCGTACCGGCCGCCGGAGAGAACGGCGTCCCCCGCCCCCTCCACATAGCCCCGGAACACCACGCCGGTGTAGTAGTCGATCTGGTGGACCATACCCAGATCAAAGCGGACATACTGGCCGTATCCGGCGGCGGAGAGCTCGTCGTAGAGCTCGGCCAGGTAGTCCACCGCGGGGGTCTTGCCCGCCAGCTTCTCAGCCTGGGAGAGGACCTCCACCCCGCCGAAGAGGCGGCTGAGCTGTTCCAGGGCGGCGCAGGCGGGATCGCCCCGGTAGGGAGTCAGCAGGTCGGTGAGGGCGGCGAAGTTTTTGCCCTCGATGAGGGCGCGCAGCTCCTCGGTGGTCTCCTCCCCCAGCTCCAGCCGCCCGGCCAGCTCCCGGAAGTACCCGGCGTGGCCCAGCTCCACATGGAACTTGGGCGCCCCGCAGCAGCGCAGGGCGTCAATGGCGGTGACGATCATCTCTACATCGGCTTTCTTCCCCTTGGCGCCGATGAGCTCCACGCCGCACTGGGGGATCTCCCGGCTGCCGCCGTTGTGGGCGGGGTTGGCCCGGTAGACCGTCTGGTCGTAGTAGAGCCGCTGGGGCAGGGCCACCGCCTTGAGCTTGCTGGCCGCCACCCGGGCGATGGGGGTGGTGGAGTCGGGACGCATGACGCAGAACTTGCCGCTGGGGTCCCCCACCTTGATCATGCGCTCCTGGGGGATGGCGCTGCCCGAGCGGGCGAAGAG
>DYBS01000208.1:0-2278 GCA_019418525.1 Clostridiales bacterium | reverse complement strand
CCTCCAGAAATCCCCGCTGCCGGAACAGACGGGTCAGCCGCCCCTGGACCTGGCGGCGCTCCTGACACTCGGCGAAGAGCCGGTCCCGGGTGCCCTCGGGGGTGTTGATGCGGTATGTCATCAGAGCATCCTCCTCTGCTTTATCACTTTACCACGCTAATATACTATATAGTGAAGTTCTTGTCAAGGCCGGGATTCCATTTCTTTCGCGGCTTCTCCCACAGATCCCTCCTTGGTGCCCCTGTATCCTTTTAATGATAATCCTTCCTCCGCCTGTTGGCAATGGGTGCCCGTCGTTCACAGGACAAAAAACGGAGGAGCTCACAAGAGCTCCTCCGCAGGGATCAAACGAATTCTCTTATATGTGGTCTTCTATGCTGCCTTCCAGGGTAAACTCATAGTTACGCGATGTGCTGTCGCCTTTCAGCCGGGCCAACACTGTCACATCGATCTCAAACTCCTGGTTGTGATCCGGAAACAGCACCCGGTCCACCGTGGCACTGGCTGCCACAGAATCCCAATGGGAGCTGTGGCCGGCCACAGACACACCCTCGCAGTTCAGGAAGCGATAGCCGCTGGCATTATTCACATCTTCCACCGCCAGCAGCTTGACCCGGAAGGTGATGGTGGGATTTCCAATCCAACCGTTCGTAAGCCTGGCCTCTACCAGGTACTCAAAGTGGTAATAAAAGACCGCTCGGTCGTCAGCTCCTTCCGGTGCTTCCACAGGAGTCCGGGACAGCAGGACCGCCTCTTCGATCTTCCAGTCATTACCATCCGAACTGACACGGACCGCTTCTCCCTCCGCATTGAATATCATCCCTTTCGTCGCTGCGCGGTCGGAGGGTGCTGCAGCCAGCGCGGAGACACACAGCAGCGCAAGCAACATTCCGCTGGTCAGGAAAGCGAATATCACAGACTTTTTCATATGCATCCCTCCATTTTTTACAAAGGCATTTGTTGATTTTAGTATATTATACCATTTTAATCCAGTCAGCCATTCCATTATTTTATATAAAATGATGAGACACACTTTCTTCATAGGAAAACCATGCCTGACCGATCAATCCGGTCAGGCATGGCTCCATATGCGGTATTAAAATCCGTCGAACAAGGTGATCTGGCTGGTGTCGGGCATGCCGTCCAAGGCACCGGCGGCCTTGAGCAGCTCAATGTGGGTCTTGGACACCTTCGGACAAGCGGCCGAAAACTCCTCAATGGAAATGAACTGCTTCCCCTCCCGCTGCTCGGTGATGGACCAGGCCGCCGTCTCCCCCAGCCCCGGAATGGAGGTGAAGGGGGGCAGCAGGCTCTTGGTCTCCTCGTCCATCTGGAAGAGGGTGGCGTGGGAGCGGTAGAGGTCTAGGTGCTGGAAGGTAAAGCCCCGGATGTAAAACTCGTACACCACCTCCAGGGTGGTGAGCATGTCCTGTTCCACGGCGGAGGCGTCCTTGTCCTTGGCCTGGATCTCCTTCATCTTCTGGATGCAGGTGTCCAGCCCCCGGCACATATAGGTCTCGTCAAAGGCCTTGGCCCGGATGGAGAAGTAGGCCGCATAGAAGGCCAGGGGCCGGTGGACCTTGAACCAGGCGATGCGGAAGGCCATCATTACGTAGGCCACCGCGTGGGCCTTGGGGAAGAGGTATTTGATCTTCTTACAGGACTCGATGTACCACTCGGGCACGTTGGCCGCCTTCATCTCGTCCTCGGCGCCCTCGGGGAGGCCTCTTCCCTTTCGCACCGACTCCATGATCTTGAAGGACCGCTTCTCCGGCATGCCGCAGGCGATGAGGAAGAGCATGATGTCGTCGCGGCAGCCGATGGCCTGGCCGACGGGGATGCCCTGGTCCACCACCAGGTCCCGGGCGTTGCCCAGCCACACGTCGGTGCCGTGGGAGAAGCCGGACAGCCGCACCAGAATGTCGAACTCGTGGGGCTGGGTGTCCACCAGCATGCCCCGGACGAAGGAGGTTCCGAACTCCGGGATGGCCACCGCGCCGGTGGGGCCCAGCACCTTGTCGTTTTCAAAGCCCAAGGCTTTGGAGGAGGTAAAGAGGGACATGGTGTCCGGGTCATCCAAGGGGATCTTGTGGGGGTCCACCCCGGTCAGGTCCTCCATCATGCGGATCATGGACGGGTCATCGTGGCCCAGCATGTCCAGCTTGAGGATGTTGGACTCCATGGAGTGATATTCGAAATGGGTGGTGACGATGTCGGTGTTGGGGTCGTCGGCGGGGTGCTGCACCGGGCAGAAGTCATAGATCTCCCGGTCTTGGGG
>DYBS01000207.1 GCA_019418525.1 Clostridiales bacterium | reverse complement strand
GGACAACGCCCGGGTGCTGCCCTGGCGCAGCGACCCCACTCCCTACCACGTGTGGCTGTCGGAGATCATGCTCCAGCAGACCCGGGTGGCGGCGGTGATGGACTATTATACCCGCTTCCTGGCCGAGCTCCCCACCGTGGCCGACCTGGCCGCCGTGGAGGAGGACAAGCTGATGAAGCTCTGGCAGGGCCTGGGCTACTACAACCGGGCCCGCAACCTGCAAAAGGCCGCCCGGCAGATCATGGACGAATTTGATGGGAAATTCCCCGCCGACTATACCGCCCTCCGCTCCCTGGCCGGGGTGGGGGACTACACCGCCGGGGCGGTGGCCTCCATCGCCTTCCAGATCCCGGTGCCGGCGGTGGACGGGAACGTGCTGCGGGTGGTGACCCGCATCACCGGGGACACCGGGGACATCACGAAGCCCCAGACCAAGGAGCGCATCCGCGCCGCCCTTCAGGACGTGATGCCGGTAGACTTCCCGGGGGACTTCAACCAGGCCCTCATGGAGCTGGGAGCCACGGTTTGCCTCCCCAACGGCGCGCCGCTGTGCGAGAAGTGCCCGGCGGCCTCCTTCTGTACCGCCTACCAGGAGGGGCGGACCTGGGAAATTCCGGTGAAAGCCCCCAAAAAGCCGCGGCGTGTGGAAAAGCGCACCGTGTTCCTCATTTTTCGGGGAGAAAAGGTGGCCCTCCGCCGCCGGGGAAAACGGGGCCTGCTGGCCGGGCTGTGGGAGTACCCCAACGAGGTGGAGGGGGACCTCTCCACTTTAGAGAGCTGGGGTATTCAGCCCGAGACCACCGGCCACGGCGGAACCGGCAAGCACATTTTCAGCCACATCGAGTGGCACATGACAGCCCTCACCGTTGAGACGGCCACCGATACTCTGCCCGAGGGTTGGGTGTGGGCCGGAGCCGAGGAGCTGGAACAGGACTACGCCGTGCCCAACGCCTTCCAGGCCTTTGCCGGAACGGTGACGGAGCGGCTGGGACAAAAGGAGTATACATGGATCTGACCAAGCTGGTACAGGACCAGAAACGCTATTTTTCCACCGGGGCCACCCGGAATGTGGACAACCGCAAGAAAGCCCTGCGCACTCTGCTGGACGGGCTGGAGCGGCACGAGAACGCTCTGCTCACCGCTCTGGAGGCCGACTTGGGCAAGAACCATTTTGAGGGCTACATGACCGAGGTGGGCATGGTCCGGGCGGAGGCCCGCCACGCCCTGAAGCATGTGGCCAAGTGGAGCCGACCCCGCAAGGTGCGGGGCCCCATCACCCAGTTCCCCTCCCGGGGACAGATTCTGAAGGAGCCCTACGGCGCCGCCCTCATCATCGCGCCGTGGAATTACCCGGTGCAGCTCAATCTGGTGCCCCTCATCTCGGCGCTGGCCGCCGGGTGTACCGCCGTAGTGAAGCCCTCGGCCTATGCGCCCACTACGTCGAAAGCCCTGGCCGAGCTGCTGGGCGACTGTTTTCCGCCGGAGTATGTGGCGGTGGTGGAGGGCGGCCGGACGGAAAACACCGCGCTGCTGGAGGAGCCCTTCGACCGCATTTTCTTCACCGGCAGCCCCGCCGTGGGCCGCACCGTCATGGCGGCGGCAGCCAAGCACCTGACCCCGGTCACGTTGGAGCTGGGGGGCAAGTCCCCGGTGATCCTCACCGAGGACGCCGATCTCTCCCTGGCGGCCCGCCGCCTGGTGTGGGGAAAATTCCTCAACGCCGGGCAGACCTGCGTGGCCCCCGACCATGTGTGGGTCCCGAACCAGCTGCGGGACCCCTTTGTGGAGGCGGTGCGGGGGGAAATCACCCGGCAGTACGGCCCGGACCCCCTCCACAGCCCGGATCTGGGCTCCATCATCAACGAGAAGCATTTCCGGCGGCTTTTAAACCTCCTGCCCTCCGGGCGCACCGCCTGCGGCGGGACCTGGGAGGAAGAAGCCCGCAAGATCGCGCCCACTGTGCTGGTGGACGTGACCGAGGAGGACCCCGTCATGGGGGAGGAGATCTTCGGGCCCATCCTGCCGGTGCTCACCTATGACGATCTGGACGAGCTGCTGGCCCACCTGGGGCAAAAACCCCACCCGCTGGCGCTGTACGTCTTTACCCGCAGCTCCGAGCGGGCCCAGAAGGTACTCACCGCCTTCCCCTTCGGCGGCGGGTGCGTCAACGACGCGGTGGTCCACCTGACCTGCCCCAGTTTACCCTTCGGCGGTGTGGGGGAGAGCGGCATGGGCCGCTGCCACGGGCAGTACGGATTCGAGACCTTTACCCACGAGAAGGGGATTTTGTGGCGGGGGAACCTGGAAATGGCCCTGCGCTATCCGCCCCACAAGGGCAAAACGATGGAAACACTCAAAAAATTCATGTAGAGAAAGAGAGGGCCTTGGGATGGCAAAGCTGTATTTTCGCTATGGCGTGATGGGCTCCAGCAAGACGGCCAACGCCCTGATGGTGCGTTACAACTACGAGGAGCGGGGCCAGGAGGCCTTATTGGTGAAGCCCGAGCTGGACCAGCGGGACGGGGCCCGGTTCGTGGCCTCCCGGGCGGGGCTGAGCCACCCGTGCATCTACTTCACCGACCTGATGGCCATGAGCCGGGAGGAGCTGTCCACCTACGCCTGCATCATTGTGGACGAGGCCCAGTTCCTCACCCGGGACGAGGTGCGCTACCTCACCGACCTGGTAGACGAGTGGAACATCCCCGTCATCTGCTACGGCCTGCGCACCGACTTCAAGGGGGACCTGTTCCCCGGCTCGCAGGAGCTGCTCTCCTGCGCCGACATCATCGAGGAGGTCAAGACCATCTGCTGGTGTGGCAAAAAGGCCACCTGCAACGCCCGCTTCGACGAGAACGGGAAGGTCCTCAAGGAGGGAGAGCAGGTGGTGCTGGGGGCCAATGACCGGTACATCGGCCTGTGCCGCAAGCACTGGAAAGAGGGCAATTTGGGGCCGAAGTAACTCCCCAAGGGTGATTTTGACACACCGGAACGGGTGCGTCAAGGAGGCGGCATCGGTCCGCATCACGCCGGAAGATTTGGAAGGAAGAAAAGCATGATTTGTGATCTGTGTCCCCGCCGGTGCCACGCTCTGCGTACCCCCGAGCGGGGGGAGGGCCGCTGCCAGATGCCCGAGACGCCAGTGGTGGCCCGGGCCGCCCTCCACATGTGGGAGGAGCCGCCCCTCTCCGGTACCCGGGGAGCGGGCACGGTGTTCTTCTCGGGCTGTTCCCTGGGCTGCGTCTTTTGCCAGAATGAGTCCATCAGCCACGAGAATTTCGGCAAGCCCATCACCGTGGAGCGCCTGCGGGAAATTTTTCATGAGCTCATCGAGCAGGGGGCCCACAACATCGACCTTGTAAACCCCACTCACTTCGCCCATGTGGTGCGCGCGGCGCTGGCCGAGCCCCTCCCTGTGCCGGTGGTGTGGAACTCCGGCGGATACGACCGCGTGGAGACACTCCGGGCCATGGAGGGGAAGGTGGACATCTACCTGCCGGATTTGAAGTACACCCGCAGCGAGACGGCGGCGCGGTACTCCGACGCCCCCGACTATCCGGAGGTGGCGAAGGCCGCTATTCTGGAGATGTTCCGCCAGACCGGGCCCTGTGTCTACGATGAGGACGGCCTTTTGAAGCGGGGCGTCATCATCCGGCACCTGATTTTGCCCGGACGGCTCAGCGAGGCCAAGGAGGTCATGGACTGGGTGGCGGAGACCTTCCCCAAGGGGGCGGTGCTGTTTTCACTGATGAGCCAGTATACCCCCTGGGGCCGGGCGGGGGAGTTTCCCGAGATCAACCGCACCCTTCGCGCCTCCGAGCGGCGGAATGCCCAGGCGTACATGGCCGCGCTGGAGCTGGACGGGTTTGCACAGGACAGCGAGTCGGTGGGGAGCGGGTTTATCCCGGCCTTTGATCTCACCGGAGTATAAAAATGAGCCGTTGCGGAAGGAATTTCTTCTGCAACGGCTCTTGTTATTCCCGGGGGCCGGGAGATGTGTCCTCGCCGGACGGGCCGCCTATCCGGCGGGGACCCGATTTCTTTTCTCGAAAAGAAACCGGGGAAAGAAAAGAAGGAGAGGGGAACTTCTCGTTCCCCTCTCCACTCCCCTCCAA
>DYBS01000206.1 GCA_019418525.1 Clostridiales bacterium | reverse complement strand
AGATCACCTCACCAAAATGGGTGGACAGCTTGGAGTAGCCGGGCAGCGGCCAGGCGTAGCCCGAGCCGGTGTTGATGACCACGTTGTTCTGCTGGCGCTGGGCCTCCAGTTCCTTCTGCTTCTGGACGATCTCAGCGTTGACCTGGGCGATGGCCTCGTTCTCCGCGTCCAGCGCGGCGTTGAGCTGCTCAGCGCTGGCGTTGATCTGCTCCAGCAGGGCCTTGGACTCGTTGACCTTGCTCTGCTGCTGGGTGAGGGCCTCCTCCTTGGCGGCCTTGGCCGTCTCCTGCTCGCTGCGGGCGCTCTCCAGATCGGCCTTCAGCTGTTCGATCTGCTGCCGGGTGGCCACCAGATCGTTCATGACGGCGTTATCGTAGTCCATGATCTCGTTAATGTCGGCCAGACGGCTCAACAGGTCCGAGAAATCCTTGGAGGAAAAGAGAATGGACCAGTAGGACACATCCCCGTCCTCCTCCATGGCCCGCACCCGCTGGCAGAAGAGCTCATACTGCTCCTGCTCCTTCTCTACGGCGGCCTGGCGCTCCACCTCTTTCTGGGCGATCTCGCCGTCATAGTAGCTGATCTGGCTCTCAATGCTGTCGATCTCGTCGGCAATGGCGTTGAGCTGCTGGGTGAGGACGCTCAGCTGAGCCTCGGCGTCGGCTTTTTGGGATTTGACGTCGTCCAGCTGGCTCTGGAGCTGCTCCTGCTTCTCCTTGGAGGCCTGCTGCTGCTCCTTGAGGGCGTCGATCTCGCTCTGGGTGACCGCTCCCGCCCGGCCCACCGCCATAGTGAGCATCGGTACTACCAGGGAGGCCGCCATCAGCACTGCCAGCAGCAGCGTGAGCACACGGCGGGCCTCCAGTTTGTGTTTGGAATGATTGCTTTTCTTCTGAGGCATAGCTTTGTTCTCCTGTTTGCGTTAGACCTGAAGGAACTTGCGGATGGCCAGCACGCTGCCGCCCACGCCGATGATAAAGCCGGTACCCGCAAAGATGGCCATCACCCGGCCCGCCAGGCGCTGGAAGGGCAGTATGGTGATAAGCTGAATAGTGTCGCTGCTGGCGATGGCCCGGGCAATGAGTTCATAGATGCCCCACTGTAGGAAGAAGGCGATCACCGCGCCGAACAGTCCGATGATAAGGCCTTCAAATACAAAGGGCCAGCGGACAAAGCCGTTGGTGGCGCCGCACATCTTCATAATGGCGATCTCGTCCCGGCGGTTGAAGGTGGCCAGGCGGATGGTGTTGGTGATGATAAACAGGCTCACCAGCAGCAGGGTGACTACCAGGATGACCGCCACGCCGCTGGCGATGTTGCGCACCACCACGAATCCCTCGGCGATCTCCGGCGCGGCGGTGATGTTCACCACCCCGGGGATCTGACTCACCTGGTCCACGGTCTGCTCCAGCTGCTCCAGGTCGGTGACGTGGATGCGGTAGCGGTCCCGGAACACGGTGTCGGGGAGGCTCTCGAAGAGCTCGTTCTCATCCTTGTCGGCGGCAAAGTCGTCCTTGGCCTCGCTCTTGCTCACAAAGGTGACCTCCGACACGTTGGGCACCGCCTCGATCTGGCTCTGGAGAGCCCGGGACTCCTCCTCGGTGTAATTCTCATCCACGAAAGCCAGAAATTCGTTCTGCTGCTCATAGCTGCCCCACATCTCGTCCAGATTAATGGCCACAAGAGAGAAGGAGCCCATGATCAGCAGACAGCACACGATCATGCACAGGGCCGCGAAGGACATCAGTCCGTGGGTAAAGATGCTCCGGCAGCCCTCCAGAAAGAAATATCCAATGTTATTAAAATGTTTCATTGTCGTAATACCCGCCCATTCCGTCGCTGATGATGCGTCCGTTTTCGATGGCCACCACCCGCTTGTCAAAGCGGTTGACCAGCTCCTTTTCGTGGGTCACCACCAGCACCGTGGTGCCCAGCTCATTGATTTTCTCCAACAGCATCATGATCTCCAGGGAACGCTGGGGATCCAGGTTTCCGGTGGGCTCGTCGGCAATGATCATGCTGGGGTTATTGACCAGGGCACGGGCAATGGCCACACGCTGCTGCTCGCCGCCGGAGATCTCGTCGGGGCGGCGGTCGGCCTTTCCGTCCAGGCCTACCAGCTCCAGCACATACTGGATGCGCTTTTTGATCTCCCGGGGGGAGGCGCCCACCGCCCGCATGGCAAAGACCAGGTTCTCATAGATGCTCTTTTTCTCAATGAGCCGGAAATCCTGGAAAATGACGCCCAGGGTGCGGCGCATATAGGGCACCTGGTGCGGACGGATGGTGTTCAGATTGTAGCCGTTGACCATGAGCCGGCCCTCGTTGGGGGCGATCTCGGCGGTGATGAGCTTGATGATGGTGGACTTGCCTGAGCCGGACGGGCCCACCAGGAACACAAACTCCCCGTCATCGATACGCATAGAAATCCCCTTCAGGGCCTTGGTCCCGTTGTCGTAGGATTTGTAGATGTCAATGAATCGGATCATAAGTACCTCGCACGCAACAGCAATGCAGAATACGGCGTAGCGCTTCTGGGCGCCGCGCCGGATTCTGCATTTCACTGTTTTAGTTGTCGATCCCACGGGAGATGAGATATTTCTTGACCATCAGCGCCACCTTGAAGGTGATGGCGTCGTCAAACTCCCGCAGGTCCAGCCCGGTGAGCTTCTTGATCTTCTCCAAGCGGTACACCAGGGTGTTCCGGTGGACGAAGAGCTTACGGGCCGTCTCCGACACATTCAGATTGTTTTCAAAGAACTTGTTGATGGTGAACAGTGTCTCCTGATCCAGGGCGTCGATGGGGTTCTTTTTAAAGACCTCCTGAAGGAACATCTCACACAGGGTGGTGGGCAGCTGGTAGATCAGGCGCCCGATGCCCAGGTTCTCGTAGTTGATGATGGACTTCTCGGTGTCGAACACCTTGCCCACATCGATGGCCACCTGGGCCTCCTTGTAGGCCCGGGCCAGGTCCCGGATGTGGCCCACGATGGTGCCGATGCCGATGACCACCTTCACATTGAGCTCCTTGGTGATGGCCTCCTCCACCTGCTTGGCGATCTTGTAGAGGTCCTTCCCCTCGCTGCCCTCGGGCAGCTGCTTGATGAGGGCCACGTCGGTCTCGCTGATGGAGAGGACGAAGTCGGTCTGCTTGTCAGGGAAAAGGGCCTGTACCACGTCGATAACCGCCACCTCGCTGCTCTCCACCTGGCGAATGAGGAACACCGCCCGGGGCAGCTCCGAGACAAAGTGCAGCTCCTTGGCACGCACGTAGATGTCGCCCAGAAGGATATTGTCGGAGATGATGTTTTTGATGAAGGTGGCCTTGTCGTGCTTCTCCTCATAGTAGGTCTTGGCGCCGTTGAGGGCCACCACCGCCATAGAGCAGATGAGCCGGGCCTCGGCGTCATCCCCCCGCACGAAAGCGGCGTAGTCGAACTGGGAGCCCCAGCCGGTGAGGGACTTGAAGGTGCGGCCCTCGTAGGCCACCACGCTCCCCTCGCCCCGGTTGACCGCGTCCACTACTCCGGTCCAGCGCTCGCCAATGCAGGTCAGCTCGTTGCAGGCAACGACCGTTCCCTCGGAGTCGATGACGCCGATGGGCCGGTCCGTGCTGTCTTTCATCTGGAGAACGACACTCTGGAAAATCCTGCTAGACATATTGGAATGCCCCCCTAAACTTCATTACTTGCGCTGGGTTACTCCGTTAAAGTCAACACACGCAGTACATTCACACTCGTATGGGACTATTATAACGGCTTTTTTCGCTCTTTTCAATAGGCGGATTCAAGTTTTTTGTTGAAAACGCCGAAATAATCGGTCTACTTTCTCCGTACCGCGTCCAGCGCCGCCCGCTCCTCCGGGGTGAGAGGCCGCCACTCCCCCGGCGCCAGGCTCTCATCCAGGGTGAGGGGCCCCATGGTCAGGCGCTTGAGGTACACCACCGGCTTGCCCCGGGCGGCGAGCATCCGTTTGATCTGGTGGTACTTTCCCTCCCGCAAGGTCACCAGCCCCTCGTCCGGCCGCTCCAGCCGCTCCAGGCCCGCTGGTAGGCAGATAAGCCCGTCCCCCAGGGTCATCCCGGCTTCAAAGGCGGCGGTGTCGCTCTCGTCCAGCGCCCCGTCCACCCGGACGAAGTAGGTC
>DYBS01000205.1 GCA_019418525.1 Clostridiales bacterium | reverse complement strand
CCGCAGCTTCTGGACGCCGTGGAGCACGGCGCGGTACTCACCTCCGAGATGGAGGTGTTCTTCCAGGTCTGCCCCTGCCGCATCATCGCGGTGACGGGCAGCGACGGCAAGACTACCACCACTTCCATCATTGCGGGCCTTCTGGAGAAGGCGGGCTATACCACTTATGTGGGCGGCAACATCGGTCGGCCTCTGCTGGCCGACGCCGGGGATATGTCTCCCGAGGACATGGCGGTGGTGGAGCTCTCCTCCTTCCAGCTCATGACCATGGACCGCAGCGCCGACATCGCCGTGGTCACCAACCTGGCTCCCAACCATCTGGATGTCCACACCTCCATGGAGGAGTACGTCTCCGCTAAGAAAAACGTTTTTCTCCATCAAAATGCCGGCGGGCTGGTGGTGCTCAACCACGACAACGACATCACCCGGGGCTTTGCCGCCGATGCGGTGGGGGAGGTCACCTTCTTCAGCCGCCGGGAGCGCCTGGAGAAGGGCGTGTTCGTGGAGGACGGGGCTATCTGGGTGTCCGACGAGAACGGCACCCGGAAGGTGCTGCCCCTGCTGGATATCCTGCTGCCCGGCGACCACAACGTGGAGAACTACATGGCGGCCATCGGCGCGGTGAACGGCCTGGTGCCCGACGAGGTCATCCGGGCCTTCGCCTCCTCCTTCCAGGGGGTGGAGCATCGCATCGAGCTGGTGCGCACCCTGCGAGATGTGCGGTACTATAACGACTCCATCGCCTCCAGCCCCTCCCGCACCATTGCGGGGCTGCGCTGCTTCCCGGAGAAGGTGATCCTCATCGCCGGCGGGTATGATAAGCACATCCCCTTCGACACCCTGGGGCCGGAGATCGTGGAGCACGTGAAGAAGCTCTTCCTCACCGGCGCCACCGCCGCCAAGATTCGCGCCGCCGTGGAGGCCGCCCCGGACTACGCCCCCGGCGCGCCGGAGATCGTGGAGATCGACGATTTCAAGGAGGCCGTCCTGGCGGCCCACAAGGCCGCCGAGCCCGGAGACGTGGTGATTCTCTCTCCGGCGGGAGCCGCCTTTGACAAATTCAAGAACTTCATGGAGCGGGGCGCGTTCTTCAAAGCGATCGTCAACGGCCTGGAGTAAGGGAGAAGAAGATACATGGATGTACTGCATACGCTGGAGGCCCTCTGTACGCAGAACGCCCCCTCCGGCTTTGAGGGCCCTGCCGCCCGGGTGGCGGCGGAGCTGCTCACCCCTCTGATGGACGAGGTCACCGTGGACCGGATGGGCAACGTCATCGGTGTGCGCCGCTGCGGTAAGGAGGGGGCCAAACGCCTTCTGCTGGACGCCCACCTGGACGAGATCGGCCTCATCGTCACCGGAGTGGAGGACGGCTTCCTTCGCTTCCAGACCATCGGCGGGGTGGACCCCCGGATGCTGCCCGACCGGGAGGTAACCATCCTTACCGAGCCGCCCCTCTTTGGCGTGGTGGCCTGTCTGCCCCCCCACGTCCAAAAGAAGGGGGAGGAGAACCGCTCGGTGCCCATCGAGGAGCTCTATGTGGACATCGGCCTGGACCAGGAGACGGCGGAAAAGACGGTGCCCATCGGCACGCCTATGGTGTTTCGGGGCGGCTGCTTCCCCCTGAGCCACGGCAAGATCTGCGGCAAGGCCATGGACGACCGCTCCTGCTTTACGGCGCTGGTGCGCTGCGCGGAGCTGCTGCGGGACCAGGAGCTGGATGTGGACCTCTACATTATGGGCTCCACCCGGGAGGAGATCAGCGGCGTAGGGGCCCTGTGCGCCACCTTCGCCCTGAAGCCCGACTTCTGCGTGGCGGTGGACGTGACCCACGGCGCCACCCCCGACGCCCCCAAGGACAAGTGCTTCACCCTGGGCGGCGGCCCGGCCATCGGAGTGGGGCCCAACATGACCGGCTGGATGACCCAGCTCCTGCGCAATTGTGCCGATACTGAAAATATCCCCTACGACCTGGAGGTCATGGGGGGCCACACCGGCACCAACGCCTGGGAGATGCAGATCTGCCGGGAGGGGGTGGCCACCGCAGTGGTGAGCCTGCCCCTGCGGTATATGCACAGTCCCATTGAGGTGCTGGACAGCGGCGATCTGGAGCAGACCGCCCGCCTGCTGGCCTCCTTTGTGGGAGCGCTGGGAAAGGAGGGAGACCTGTGCTGAATCTGGTCAAGGAGCTGTGCGCCCTCAGCGGCGTGTCCAGCTTTGAGGAGCCGGGGCGGGACTTCATCCGGCAGCGGGTGGCCCCCTACGCCGACGAGGTGCGGGTGGACGCCCTGGGCAACCTCATCGCCTTTAAAAAGGGCAAGAAGAGCACCGGCAGCCGCTTTGTGGTGTGCGCCCATATGGACGAGGTGGGCCTGATGGTCCGCCGCATCACCCCGGAGGGCTATCTGAAGGTGACCACCGTGGGCGGCATCGACCGCCGGGTGCTCATCGGAAAGCCGGTCAAGGTGGGCCCCAATGAGGTGCCCGGCGTCATCGGCCTGAAGGCCTACCACCTGGTCAGCGATGAGGAGGAAAAGCGGGTCCCCAAGCTGGAGGATCTGTATATCGACATCGGCGCGGGCAGCAAGGCGGAGGCCGAAGCCATGGTGTCCCTGGGGGACTGCGTGGTCTTTGACAGCGGCTGCGTGGAGTTCGGCCAGGGGATGCTGAAGGCCAAGGCTCTGGACGACCGCATCGGCTGCGCGGTGATGATGAAGCTGCTGGAGGAGGAGCTGCCTCTGGACGTGACCTTCGTCTTTGCCGTGCAGGAGGAGGTTGGAAACCGGGGCGCCTTCGGTGCGGCCTTCTCGGTGAAGCCGGAGGCGGCGCTGGTGCTGGAGACCACCACCGCCGCGGACCTGCCCGGCATGGAGGACCACCAGAAGGTGTGTCTCCCCGGCAAGGGTCCGGTGGTGCCCTTCATGGACATGGGCTCCATCGCAGACCGGGCATTTTACCGGCTGCTGCGGGACCTGGCCCGGGAAAACGGCATCCCCTGGCAGACCAAGCACTACCTCTCCGGCGGCAATGACGCCGCCGCGTTCCAGCGCTCCCGGGCCGGTGTGCGTACCGCCACCATCGCCGCCGCGGTGCGCTATCTCCACGCCCCGGCCAGCGTATGTGCGATCCGGGACCTGGAGGACATTCTGAACCTGTCGCGGCTCTTCCTCGGCGCAATGGCCGAGAGCTTGTAAAGGAGCGATCTACCCATGGATTTATTGGAAATTCTCCGCACCCTCAACGCCAGCCACGGCCCCACCGGGGACGAGGGCGGCGTGCGTGCCGCCATCCGCGCCCTGGCCGAGCCCCTGGCCGATGAAGTGAAGGAGGACACCCTGGGCAACCTCATCGTCCGCCGGAAGGGGAAGGGCCCTAAGGTGATGCTGGCGGCCCACATGGACTCCATCGGCTTCATCGTCACTCACATTGAAGAAAACGGCTACCTGCGCTTCGGCCGCCTGGGGGGCCTCTCGGCCATCGAGCTGTGCGCCACCCCGGTGCGCTTCGCCAACGGCGTGAAGGGCGTGGTGTGCCTCCCCGAGGACGCCGACCCCAAGGACCTGAAGCTGGATCAGCTCTCCATCGACGTGGGCGCGGAGAGCGCCAAGGCCGTGGAGGCCCTGGGCCTGGACCTGGGGGACACGGCGGTGTATAACACCGGCATTTTCACCACCGGCGAGCGGGTGGTGTCCCCCTACCTCGATGACCGCATCGCCTGCGCGGTGCTCCTCCAGGTGCTGGAGGCGCTGAAGGGGGAGAAGGTCAAGAACGACCTCTACTTCGTCTTTACCGTCCAGGAGGAGGTGGGCCTGCGGGGCGCCCGCACCGCCGCCTTCGCGGTGAAGCCGGACTACGCCCTGGCCATGGACGTCACCTCCACCGACGACGAGCCGGGGGCCAAACACACCTCCACCGCCCGCCTGGGCAAGGGCGCGGCAGTGAAGGTGATGGACCACTCGGTGCTCTGCCACCCCCAGGTGGTGCAGAAGCTGCGGGACCTGGCGGCAGAGGGGAACATCCCCGTCCAGACCGATATCATGCGCTCCGGCGGCACCGACGCCGGGGCCATCCACCAGAGCCGCAAGGGGGTCCTTACCGGGGGCATCTCGGTGCCCTGCCGGTATATTCACACCCCCCAGGAGATGGCCGACCGCCGGGACGTGGCGGCCTGCGTGGACCTGGCGCTGGCCTTTGTGCGCGCCGAGCTCCCGGCTCTTTAATACACAAGGAAGGAA
>DYBS01000204.1 GCA_019418525.1 Clostridiales bacterium | reverse complement strand
CCCGCTGTCCCCTGGACCCGGACCGGGGATTCCATCTGGGGCATGATTTTCTGAAAAACGCCCTGGAGGCCGACCTGGCCTTCCTCTGTAACCCCAACAACCCCACCGGCCGCCTCATGGACCCGGGTGTGCTGGACATGATTTTGGGGTATTGCCGGAATGCAAGGATCACGCTGGTGGTGGACGAGTGCTTTCTGAAACTCTCCGACCGGCCCGGCCCCGGCCTGGCCCCCAAGTTGGCGGACTATCCTAATTTGGTCCTCCTGCGGGCGTTCACGAAGAGCTACGGTATGCCGGGCCTGCGCCTGGGCTACTGCCTCACGTCCAACGCTGATCTCACAGAGGCCATCGCCCGGGCGGGCCAGCCCTGGAGCGTGTCCAATGTAGCCCAGGCGGCGGGCGTGGCGGCCTGCGGCTGCCCCGACTGGCCGGAGAAGGCCATGGCGGAGATGGTGCGCCCCCAGCGCGCCCGGCTGACGGCGGAGCTGCGCGCCCAGGGCCTCACCGTGTGGGAGAGTCAGGCAAACTATCTGCTCTTCCGCGCCCCCGGCCGGGCCGACCTGAAGGAACGCCTGGTGGAGCGGGGGGTCCTCATCCGCTCCTGTGCCAATTACCACGGGTTAGGGGCGGATTACTACCGCATCGCGGTGCGCCCGGCGGCGGAGAACGACGTGCTGCTGCGGGCGCTGCAGGAGGTGCTGTAAATGGCGAAGTGCATCATGGTCCAGGGCACCACCTCCGACGCGGGGAAGAGCTTTCTCTGCGCGGCGCTGTGCCGCATTTTTCGGCAGGATGGACTGCGGGTAGCCCCCTTCAAGTCCCAGAATATGGCCCTCAACTCGGCCATCACCCGCCAGGGCCTGGAGATGGGCCGGGCCCAGGTGGTGCAGGCCGAGGCTGCGGGGGTGGAGCCCACGGCGGACATGAACCCCATCCTGCTCAAGCCCACCAGCGACATGGGCTCCCAGGTGATTGTGAACGGTGTCCCCCGGGGCAACATGAGAGCCCGGGACTATTTTCGGTACAAAAAGGCCCTCGTCCCCGACATTCTGGCGGCCTATGAGCGCCTGTCCCGGGAATATGATGTCATCGTCATCGAGGGGGCGGGGAGCCCCGCCGAGATCAACCTCAAACAGGACGACATCGTGAACATGGGCCTTGCGAAACTGGTGGACGCGCCGGTCCTCCTGTGCGGGGACATCGACCGGGGGGGCGTGTTCGCCTCTCTCTACGGCACGGTGGCCCTGCTGGAGCCGGAGGAGCGGGCACGGGTGAAGGGGCTCGTCATCAATAAGTTCCGGGGGGACGTGGACATCCTCCGCCCGGGGCTCACCATGCTGGAGGAGCTGACCCACATCCCGGTGGCGGGTGTGGTGCCCATGGCGGCGGTGGACCTGGAGGACGAGGACTCTCTGTCCCGCCGGCTGGGCAAGGGGGGAGCCGCCGCGGCCATCGACATCGCGGTGGTGCGCCTCCCCAAGCTCTCCAACTTCACCGACTTCAATCCCCTGGAGCGCTTCCCCGACGTGTCCCTGCGCTATGTGGGCTCCCCCAAGGAGCTGGGAAAGCCCGACCTGGTGATCCTGCCCGGCACCAAGAACACCCTGGCGGACCTTCAATGGCTGCGGGAGACCGGCCTGGCCGAGGCCATCCTGGCCCATCACCGGCAGGGCGGCGCGGTGCTGGGGGTGTGCGGCGGCTATCAGATGCTGGGGGAGCGGGTGTCCGACCCCGACGGCGTGGAGGGCGGCGGCACTCACGCGGGCCTGGGCCTGCTCCCCGGTGAGACCGTTTTCTGGGGCGAAAAGACCCGCACTCGGGTGGAGGGGACCGTCACCGGGGCCCAGGGCGTCTTTGCCCCTCTCAACGGCGTGACCTTTGACGGGTACGAGATCCACATGGGGGAGACCACCTCCCCCGTGCCCCCCTGCACCGCCCTGCGCACCCTGGCCGGGGAGGAGAAGGCGGACGGCGGCGCGGTCGGGAACGTGCTGGGCACCTATGTTCACGGCCTCTTCGAGCGGGGAAGCTGTGCCGGGGGCCTGGTGGACTGCCTGCGCGCGGCCAAGGGATTATCCCCCGTCGACGCGGCGGAGGACTGGGCCCACTACAAGGAGCGGCAATACAATGCGCTGGCCGACACGGTGCGCCGCGCGCTGGACATGGAGCGGGTGTACCGCATCCTGGACCGGAAGGAGTAAATCACATGAGAGATATCCACCTGGAGCATGTGGCCCCCGCCGACATTGAGGCGCGGAGCATGGCCATCATCGAAGCGGGGTTAGAGGGACGCACCTTCCCGCCGGAGGAATTGCCTATCGTGAAGCGGTGCATCCACACCAGCGCCGACTTCGACTACGCCGACAACCTGGTGTTCTCACCCGGCGCGGTGGAGGCGGGCATCTCCGCCTTTTTGCGCGGCTGCACCCTGGTCACCGACACCCAGATGGCCCGCTCCGGGGTCAACAAGGGGGTGCTGGAGTCCTTCGGCGGGAGCGCAGTGTGCTTCATGTCCGACCCGGACGTGGCCGCCGAGGCCAAAGCCCGGGGGGAGACCCGGGCCACTGTGTCCATGGAGCGGGCGGCGGAGCTTCCCGGGCCGGTAGTGTTGGCCCTGGGCAACGCCCCCACCGCCCTCATCCGGGCCTGCCAGCTCATGGAGAAGGGAAAACTCCGCCCGGCGCTGGTCATCGGCGTGCCGGTGGGCTTTGTGAACGTGGTGGAGTCCAAGGAGCTGCTGCTCACCATGGACGTGCCCCACATCGTGGCCCGGGGGCGCAAGGGGGGCAGCAATATCGCCGCCGCCATCTGCAACGCTCTGCTCTACATGGCCCGGGACCGGACAAAGGAGGAACAGCATTGAAACAGGCTCTTTTGATGGTCTCCTTCGGCACCAGTTACCCGGAGACCCTGGAAAAGAACATCGCCGCCATCGAGGGGGAGGCCGCGGCAGCCTTTCCCGGCTGGACGGTCCGCCGGGCCTTCACCAGCGGCATGATCCTGCGCAAGCTGGAGCAGCGGGACGGGGTGGTGCTGGACGACGTGCCCGCCGCCCTCACCCGCCTGGCGGAGGAGGGGTATCAGGCGGTGGTGCTCCAGCCCACCCACATCATGAACGGCGACGAGTACGACAAGCTCTGCGCCCAGGCCGCCCCCTTTGAGAGACGCTTTGCCCGCTTTGCGGTGGGCCGGCCTCTGCTCACCGCCGCAGAGGACTACCGCGCCGCGGCGGAGGGGGTCATGGCCTCCATCCCCGCCCCGGCAGAGGACGAGGCCCTGGTGTTCATGGGCCACGGCACCGGCCACCACGCCAACGCCGCCTACGCCCAGCTGGAGTATGTGCTCCACGACCTGGGGTGGAAGCGGGTCTTCCTGGGCACCGTGGAGGGCTATCCCGGGCTGGAGGAGGTACTCCGCCGTCTGAGCGAGCGGCCGGAGGTGAAGCGGGTGATCCTCCACCCCTTCATGGTGGTGGCGGGGGACCACGCCTCCAACGACATGGCCGGGGAGGAGCCCGACTCGTGGAAGAGCCGCCTGGAGAGCGCGGGTTATCATGTGTCCTGCATGTTGAAGGGGCTGGGGGAGTACCCGGCCCTGCGGGCCATCTTCCTGACCCACGCCAGGGCGGCTATCGAGACGATGTTTACGGACTGAGGTCCGTATCCATACCAGGCAAGGTGCGTAAGCTCAATCGGGAAGTCGGGTGCAAATCCCGCGCAGTCCCGCTGCCGTAAGGGAAGAGCGGAGCGCAGAACGCCACTGGGGAGACCTGGGAAGGCGCGCCCCGCCGTGAGGCCCAAGCCGGAAGACCGGCCTTGCTGTACCATCCACCATCCTACGGACGATAGGAAAGGAGAAAAAACGTATGAACAAACCCCACATCCATCCCTCACCGGGCGCGGCCCGGGCGGCGCGGCTCCTCTGGGCCCTGCCGGTTCTGACCCTGTCCCTCGCCACTGGCGCGGGGGCTATGCACATCGCCGAAGGGTATTTACCCCAGACCTGGGCCTTTGGCTGGATGGCGGCATGCCTGCCCTTTTTGGGGGTAGGCCTGCGCTCCATTGCCCGCAAGACCGCCGGGGAGCCCAAGGCCAAGGTGCTCCTGGCCATGTGCGGAGCCTTCGCCTTCGTGCTCTCGGCTCTGAAAATCCCGTCCCTGGCCACCGGCTCCTGCTCCCACCCCACCGGCGTCGGCCTGGGTGCCATCCTGTTCGGCCCGTCGGCCACGGCGGTGCTGGGTCTCATCGTGCTGCTCTTCC
>DYBS01000203.1:3521-4261 GCA_019418525.1 Clostridiales bacterium | reverse complement strand
GCTGAGTATCTGTCCCCGGGCGTCTATGTGGAGGAGTTTGAATCCGGCGGAAAGCCCATGGAGGGCGTGAGCACCAGTACCGCTGGTTTCATCGGTCTGGCTGAGCGGGGTCCCGTGGAGGGCGTGCCCCAGCTGGTCACCAACTTCGCCGACTTCAAGCGTACCTATGGCGGCTACCTGTCGGAGAGTGAGTTTGGGGAATACCGCTTCCTGGCCTATGCCGTGGAGCACTTCTTCCTCAACGGTGGCTCCCGCTGTTTCGTGGCCCGCGTGGCCCCCGGCGACGCCAAGTGTGCCCAGGGCGCGGCTCCCGCTGAGGGGGACGCGGTGCTGACCTTCACCGCCAAGAACCCCGGCATCTGGGGCGACAACATCCGTGTGGTCCTCACTCCGGCCAGCAAGGCCAAGACCCAGATCCTGGAGATTCGGGAGACTGCCAACGGCAAGGAGTACGTAGTCAAGAATGGCTCCGGCTTCCACGCCGGCGACGTGGTGGTCTACACCGACAAGAAGGCCGCCGTCTACAACAAGGTGGTCAAGAGCCAGGACAACGTCCTCACCTTCGCCGAGGACTTTGCCGAGGACGTGGTGGACAAGAATCTGCTGCCCATCAAGACCATCAGCACCTGCGAGTTCTCTCTGGAGGTCAAGTACGACGACCAAGTGGAGCTCTATGAGAACCTTTCCTTCAACGTGGAGGCCCCCACCTTCGTGGGCAAGCGCCTGGCCAAGTCCGACCT
>DYBS01000203.1:2020-3511 GCA_019418525.1 Clostridiales bacterium | reverse complement strand
CTGCCCGAGGGGAGCGTGGCCCCCTTCCAGAGCCTGTGCGCCGCGGAGGACGACGCCCTGGTGACCGTGGGCCTGTCCGGCGGCAGCAACGGCAGCGTAGGGAATCTCTCCGCCGCCGACTTCATCGGCGTGGATAACGGCGCGGGCAGACGCACCGGCATCCAGGCCTTCCTGGACAACGACATGGTCTCCCTGATGGCCGTGCCCGGCGTGGTGGATCCCAATGTGCAGCTGATGCTGGTGGCCCACTGTGAAAACCTGGGCAGCCGCTTCGCCGTGCTGGATATGCCCCGGGAGGCCCGGAAGGTCCAGGACATCCTGAACCACCGCGACATGTTCGACTCCAATTACGCCGCCCTCTATCATCCCTGGCTGGAGATCTTCGATCCCCTGGACAAGAAGAACATCGCCATTCCGCCTTCGGGCTCTATCCTGGGCATCTACGCCCGCAGCGACAACACCCGCGGCGTCCACAAGGCTCCCGCCAACGAGGTGGTCCGGGCCTGCGTGGGGCTGGACACTCCCTTCAACAAGGGCGAGCAGGACATCCTCAACCCCAAGGGCGTGAACCTGATCCGGGCCTTCCCCGGCCAGGGCATCCGCGTCTGGGGCGCCCGCACCGCCACCTCCAACGCCAGCTGGAAGTACGTCAACGTCCGGCGGCTGTTCATCTTCATCGAGGAGTCCATCAAGGCCAACACCAACTGGGCGGTGTTCGAGCCTAACGACGAGCAGCTCTGGGTCCGGGTCAAGCGCACCATCGATGTGTTCCTCACCGGGCTGTGGCGCAACGGAAGTCTGGCCGGTTCTTCGACCTCGGAGGCCTTCTTCGTGGACATCGGCCGCAGCACCATGAGCCAGGACGACATCGACAACGGCCGCCTGATCTGCGTCATCGGCGTGGCCCCCGTGAAGCCCGCCGAATTCGTGATCTTCCGCATCACCCAGAAGACCAGCGAGGCCGGCGAGTAACACAACTGGAAAGGAGCGCTTGAGTTATGGCTTATCCCTATGGAAAATTCAGATATCGGGTGGAGATCGACGGTCTGGACGCCGGCGGCTTCTCCGAAGTGACTGGCTTCGACGCCTCCATCGACGTCATGGAGTACCGGGAAGGGGACATGGTCCAGACGCCCTACAAGATCCCCGGCCTGAAGAAGTACGGCAACATCACCCTGAAGAAGGGCCTGACCGACTCCCTGGTGATGTACGAGTGGCTAATCACCGGCGTGGACGGCCCCGTGGACCGCAAGACCATCACCATCACCTCTCTGGACGAGGCGGGGCAGGACGTGGCCTCCTGGCAGGTCATCAACGCCTGGCCCATCCGCTACACCGCCCCCGACTTCAATGCCACTTCCTCTGAGGTGGCCATCGAGACGGTGGAGATCGCCCATG
Organism: Clostridiales bacterium; assembly: GCA_019418525.1. Classification (GTDB taxonomy): domain Bacteria; phylum Bacillota; class Clostridia; order Oscillospirales; family Oscillospiraceae; genus Pseudoflavonifractor_A. Next base: position 2,113 of record DYBS01000203.1, on the reverse strand, counting down.
AGGGCATGACCCGCACGAAATAACGACCGGTAACGGCGGCTGGTACGCCGTGGGGCCTACGCCCTGCGGCGTCCCGGCCTGTCCGCATATAGA
>DYBS01000203.1:0-2010 GCA_019418525.1 Clostridiales bacterium | reverse complement strand
GCCCCGGGGCTATGTGGACGACACGGGGATGCTCCACCGAGAGGGGATCATGCGCCTGGCCAACGCCGCCGACGAGATCCTGCCCCTGCGGGACCCCCGGGTGCAGCAGAACCCCTCCTACCTCACCATCATCCTGCTGGCCCGTGTGATTGTGCGCCTGGGCTCCCTGCCGGCGGTGGATACCAAGATTGTGGAGAAGCTCTTTACCATGGATCTGGCCTATCTGCAGGACCTCTACCAGCGCATCAACTCCATGGAGACTCCCTGCTACAAGGGGATCTGCCCCCACTGCGGGGAAGAGGTGGAGATCCCGGTAAATTTTCTGGGAGCCGGACAATAGCGGTTTATCCGGCGGAGAAGATCTATGAGGAGGCCGCTTTTCTGGGCTATTACCTCCACTGGAGCCGGGAAGAGGTGCTGGGGCTGAACCATCTGGAGCGGCAGCGCTGGGGCCGGGAAGTGTCCCGCATCAACACCCAGCTCAACGACAACCACGAGGACAAGCCTAAAAATATCTTTGAGCTTTGAGCAGATTTAAGAGGAGGCGCGGAGGAGCATGGCAGCGGAGTACCGGCCCGTGGTGGGCAACCAGCATTTCGTGGTCTATTTCGGCAAGACTCGCATCAGCTTCTCCAAGGTGCGCAACCTTCAGCACACCGCGGAGCACGAGACGCTCAGCGAGGGCGGGCTCAACGACTTTGTCCATGTGCTCAACCGCCCCGGCAGCCAGGGCGGCACGCTGACCCTGGAGAAGGGGGTCATGGCCCGGGCGGATGACGTCCGGGGTATCCAGGCCCTGGCCCCGGGCCGGCGCATCCAGGTGCCGGTCACTATCACCCTCTACCACTGGAACGGCAGCGGGGAGTGGAAGCCGGTGCGCGCCTGGGGTGTGCAGGACGGGGTGGTCACCCGCTGGGAGCTCACCGAGCTGGACGGCTTGGGCAGCTCGGTGGCCCTGGAGACACTGGAGATCGCCCACAGCGGCCTGATCGAGCTGGAGGTGTAAGCGGTGCTCAAGCCTCATGTGCTCACCCTTCCCCCGCGCTGGGGACCGGCGGCCTCTACGCTGCGCACCGTGGCGGTCCCGCTGTCCGACGGTGGGGCGGCCCGGTTTGCCCGAACGATCCTGGAGCGCTCCGGCGGGGCGGAGGAGCTGTACCCGGAGGCCTGGCTGGTCTTTCGGGAGGAGGAAGCGGAGCAGGCAGCCCAGACCGAGGGTGAGCTCCACCTGGCCGAGCTCACCCTGCGCCTGGTTTTGCAGCTGAGCCAGTATCTGTCCCTTCCGGCGGTGGAGCGGGAAGCGGTCACGATGGAGCGTCAGACCCTGCTCCACAGCTTCCGCACCTGCCTCACTACGCTGGAGACCCGGGACCGGGAGATCAGCCGGGAGGTGCGGGCGGTGTTCGGGCAGCTCATCGGGCTCCCTCAGGAGCAGACCGCCCGGACCGAGACCGTGGAACACCTGCGGGAGAGGCTGGAGCGCCGCATTCAGACGCTCCGGGAGCGGGTCCAGGTGCAGGAGCGGACCCGGTTTGGACCGCGCGAAACGACCAGGTATGACCGGGAGCGGCGCTTTTTCCAGGAGAACGGGACCCACTTCCGCCAGGTGGAACAGACGGGTTTCCGGGAGCGAACAGAGACTGTGAGAGAGGAGCGGCCCACGCCGCGCCCCCTTCCGATTTCCCGCCTCATAGAGCGGAGTCTTCGGACGGCTGTCCACCCTGTGACACTTGCCCCGTCCCACCGGATGGGACGGCCTTATGTTCACGTTTGGCGGACAGATTCACAAGGCACGCTCACAACATCGACGCCGGAGCCTACGGAGGACCGGCAGCTGATGGTCCAGAAGGAGCGCTTTCTCCAACTCTTTTTCCGGGCTGACCGGGAGGAGCAGGAGCGAGTCTGGGCGCTGATTGAGCATCAACGGGAGCTGATCCCCCGCTACCATACCCGACTGGAGCAGCTGGAGGGCTTGGAGTTTAGGTCTCGGGTGGAGGCGACTGAGCGGGA
>DYBS01000202.1:398-4273 GCA_019418525.1 Clostridiales bacterium | reverse complement strand
GCCGTCACTGCCGCCGTGTTCATCCCGGTGATCGCCTCCGGCGGCTGCGGGTCGCTGGAGCATTTCGCGGAGGTCTTTGAGGCGACCAACTGCGACGCCGCCCTGGCCGCCTCCCTCTTCCACTTCGGGGAGCTCACTGTTCCCCAGGTGAAGGACTACCTCCGTACCAAACACATCCCCGTGAGGTGAACCATGGACTTTGATCTTGATTTGCTCTTTCAGAAGTCGGACCTGATCCCCGTCATCATCCAGGACGCGGAGACCAAGGACGTGCTCATGTTGGGCTTCACCAACAGAGAGGCGGTGGAGCTGACCCTAAAGACCAAGACCGCCTGGTTCTGGTCCCGCAGCCGCCAGAAGCTGTGGAACAAGGGAGAGAGCTCGGGCCACTTCCTTTACGTGAAGAGGATGGTCACCGACTGCGACACCGACACGCTGCTCTACTTCTGCGATCCCGTGGGCCCCACCTGCCACACCGGGGCCAGAAGCTGCTTTTTCAACGAAATCCCCATGAAGGGAGAGGAGGATACCCATGAATGATACCCTGGCCAAGCTCTACGCCGTGGTGCAGGACCGGAAGGCCAATCCTCAGGAGGGCTCTTACACCTGCTATCTGTTCGACAAGGGGCTGGATAAGATCCTGAAAAAGGTGGGCGAGGAGTGTTCCGAGACCATCATCGCCGCCAAGAACGGCGTCCAGACTGACACGGTGGGGGAGATCTCCGACCTCATCTACCATCTGACCGTTATGATGGTCCAGGAGAACATCCCGCTGGAGGCGGTGATGGAGGAGCTGGACCGCCGCAGCCAGAAGATCGGCAATCTGAAGCAGTTCCACCAGAGCGACCACAACACCTGAAAAAACGCCCGGCCCCCTGAGGGGCCGGGCGTTTGCTTTCTTTAGGCGGGGGTGGTCAGCTGAGCGGTGTTTGCCTCGGCGTTCCAGTTCACATCCAGCCCAAAGCTCTCGGAGAAGAACCGCAGGGGCACATAGGTGCGGTCCTGGTAGGCCAGAGAGGCGACGTCCTGGGGCTTTGCCTCGCCGTCCACCCAGGCGTTGGCGGTGCCAATCTCCACCTCGATGCGGGTGTCGCCCTTGGCGCACACGGCACGGTTGGTGGTCTGGTCCCAGGTGACGGTGAAGTCCAGGGCCTCGGCGATGCCCCGCAGGGGCACCAGAATGCGGTCATTCCGGGCGATAGGCATGGTGTCAAAGGAGATGTAGGCCTCGTCCAGGGTCACATAGTACCGGGGGGTGGGGAAGGTGTCGGAGAAGATCTGCTCGTACTCCGCCACGTCCAGCACCCGGCCGGTGCCGGGCTGCACCGCGCCGGTCTGGTCCACGGCCTCCACCACGGCGCCCAGAGTTTCCGAAGCGTACTGGTTCCAGGTGCGGACCAGCGGGTGGACCGACAGGCGGCAGCCGTCCGGCAGAGTGTACTCCCCGCAGTCCACCCAGTAGGCCGGGTCCTCATCAAAGCTGGCCCACAGGTGGCCGTCCCGCACCGCAAAGACGGGATCGGTCTGGGTCTCGGCGGGGATGGCGGAGAGGTCGGTGGCGGTCCAGTTCTCGGTGTCCGAAGAAGACCACACCACGGCGCTGTCCTCATCCTGGACCAAGGCGTACCAGGTGTCGTTCCGGAGACCGGCGTCCAGCACCCGGGCGCCGAAGTCGTGGGACCAGATCTCGTTCCAGTTTTCATCCACGAAGGTCAGCACATTGTTCCGGGGGCCCTGGGTGTTGCCTCCGACGCCGTACATGCCACCGGTGCTGAATACGTTCTGGCAGACCAGATAGCCGGTCCCAGCCCAGCGGAAGGTGTAGTTGGCCCGTAGCGTGGAGCTCACGCCTTCGATGCTGTGCCAGGTGCCGGTGACGGGGGTATGGGTGGTCCAGGTGAAGCCGTCGGAGGACGTGTAGATCTCACCGGAATAGGTGTTGCACACGAAGAAGTCCCCGCCGCTGGAGGGGAGGATCTGCACCATCTCCGGCGAGGTGGTCCAGGGGGTATTCTCCACGGTCACCCAGGACCGGCCGTCCACCGAGAAGTCAAAGCGGGCGATCAAACTGCCGCCATTGGGGTTGTCCACCTCCACCTTGCGCAGCACACCGGCGCTGCCCACGGCGTAGTGGTCGCCCAGGCCCTGGCCCAGATCCCAGTCAGCCTTGGTGAAGGTGTAGGTCTGACCGGCCACGGTGGCGGAGTAGGTGCCGTTCTCGTAGCCGATGGCATCCACCTGACCATCAAAGACCTTCACACCGATGACCTCGTAATTCTCGTCCAGGAAGGTGACCATGTGGTTGCGCTGTCCATCGCCGTAGTGGGGCACGACATCCCGGGGGTCCTCCAGCAGTTTCTGGCGCATCATGTACTCACTCCCGGTCCAGAGGAGCTCGATCTCCCGGGTACACAGGCTGCCGTTGAAGGTGGGATCAAAGCGCGCCGTCTCATTGAGCCAGTCCCGTCCGGGCATCCGGGACCAGTGGATGCCGTCGGCGGAGGTGTAGGCCGCCGAACCGGGGGCGAAGCAGACGTAATCCCGCCCGGTGTACTGGAAGGTGCTGAACGGGTAGACGTCTCCGGTGGTCGCGCTCCAGGTCTTGCCCTGGTCGGTGGAGCAGACCAAGACCGAGCCGTTGCCGCTGTCCTGGATGCCCAGCCAGACCGGCGCGTCCTGGAGCCGGACCTCCACGCTGCCCGCCGCCAGGGCGGGGACGGACAGGGAGAGCATCAGACAGAGGGCTGTGAGAAGGGACAGGAACCGTTTCATAATGACCTCCTTTTGTGCGGGGGCGGAGCTTTGCCGCCCTATTTCTTCTGTTTCTGAAAAGCGAAGAATCGCTGTCCAAAATAGTTGAGGACGGTGTACAGACCCATGCCCACCAGCTTGGTCAGCCGCTCCCACCAGATGGAGGGGACGAACACCGGCTGGGGAATGAGCTCCATCACCGGCTGGGCGATGCCGTAGGCCAGCAGGTAGCACACGGCCACATTGAGGGCGAATTTCACCGCTGAGCGGCCGAAGGTCTCCTCACTGTGGAAGGTGAAGTGGCGGAAAAAGCTCATCACCGCGCCCGCCACATAGGCGATGGCGGTGGAGGGCCAGTAGCCCAGCCCCTCCAGGGCGAACATGATGACCATGGAGAGGAGGGTGTTGCCCACGCCCACCAGGAGGAATTTCCAGATGGAGGCGTCCAGCAGCTTAGTCTTTTTCATGCCGGTCCAGCACCTCCTTGATGAGGAAGCGGGGCCGCTCCTTGGTCTCCAGATAGATTTTTCCGATATACTCGCCAATAACCCCCAGGGCCAGCAGGATGAGGCCGCCGATGGCCCACACCGAGCAGATGACGCTGGCCCAGCCGATGACGGTGTCTCCGTGGGCCCAGCGGACGATGGAGTAAAGGAGCATCAGAAGGCTCACCAAGAACACCAGGAAGCCCAGGACCGTGATGTACCGGATGGGCTTGGTAGAGAGGGAGGTGATGCCCTCCATAGCGAAGGAGAGCATTTTCTTGAGGGGGTACTTGCTCTCACCGGCGAAGCGCTCCCCCCGCTCGTACTCCACCGTACCGGTGGTGTAGCCGATCATGGGCACGATGCCCCGGAGGAAGAGGTTCACTTCCTTGAACTGAGCCAGGCCCTCCAGAGCCCGCTTGGACATCAGGCGGTAGTCGGCGTGGTTGAACACCGTCTCGGCCCCCAGGAAATTCATCCCCCGATAAAACCCCTCGGCGGTGAAGCGCTTGAAGAAGGTGTCCTTCTCCCGGCTGGAGCGCACGCCGTAGACGATGTCGCACCCGCCATAATATTTCTCCACCATGGCGTCCACCGCGTCGATGTCGTCCTGGAGGTCTGCGTCCATGGGAATGACCA
>DYBS01000202.1:0-388 GCA_019418525.1 Clostridiales bacterium | reverse complement strand
GCGCTTGTCCGAGCGGTGGAGCCCCTCGATAAGGGACCAGGTCTTGTCCCGGGAGCCGTCGTTCACAAAGAGCACCCGGCTTTCCTCTGAGATGGTCCCGGCGGAGATGAGCGTCTCCAGCTTCTCTTTCAGGCGGCGGGAGGTCTCGGGCAGGACCTCCTCCTCATTGTAGCAAGGGACCACAACGTATAAAATGTCTGCCATTGTACACCTCGCAGTTGTACGGTCCGGTTTACCGGGCCAAGGTTGCAGCTCTATTCTACCATCCTTGGACGAAAAGGAAAACCCTTTGTTCCGAATCAAGGAAAAAACATCCGCCCCGGACGGAGTGTCCGGAGCGGATCAGGGGACATCAGCGGTGGTAGAGCTTATTGGTCTCGTACTGGGG
>DYBS01000201.1 GCA_019418525.1 Clostridiales bacterium | reverse complement strand
GCCTGTAAGGGCACCGGCTGCGCTCCCGGCACCACGGCGGAGATCTGCCCGGACTGCCACGGTTCGGGCACCATCCGCATCCAGCGGGGCGGCGGAGCCTTCTCCTTTGCCACCACCACCCAGTGCCCCAAGTGCGGCGGCACCGGTAAGATCATCCATACCCCCTGTAAAAGCTGCAACGGCGCGGGCAGCACCCGCCGCCAGCGGAAGATCACCGTCAAGATTCCCGCGGGCATCGACAACGGCCAGGCCATCTCCCTGCGGGGGCAGGGCGGCGCGGGCAAGAACGGCGGCCCGGCGGGCGACCTCATCATCAGCGTCACGGTGCGGCCCCATCCCCTGTTCAAGCGGGACGGTACCTCCATCTATCTGGATCAGCCGGTCACCTTCCTGCAGGCTACCCTGGGCGCGGAGCTGGAGATCCCCACCATCGACGGCAAGGTGAAGTGGACCCTGCCCGAGGGTACCCAGCCCGGCACCACCTTCCGCCTGCGCGGTAAGGGCATGCCCAGCATCAACGGCCGTGGCCGTGGCGACCAGTTTGTTACCGTAGAGGTCCAGGTACCCCGCAACCTCAGCCGTGAGCAGAAAGAGGCCCTGCGCCGCTTCGGCGAGGCCATGGGCGAGGTGCCCAAGGGGGGCGAGGAGAGCCTGGGTGATGAGATCAAAGGATTCTTTGACAAACGGAAGAAAAAGAAATAAAATAAGGGATGGACTTTGCTCCATCCCTTTTTTCTTTGTATCAAGCCCACGGAGGTCCCATCTATGACGACATTCCTGCGCTATCTGACACCCGCCATCCTCTTTCCCATCCTGCTGCTTACCGGTCTGCTGGCGTGCTTTGCCTGGTACTGGACGGGCCTGCGGCGGCGGGCTCCCCTCTACGGGACCCTTCAGCCGGGGAGCGCGGCGGGAACGAAGCCCCGCTTTACCTTTGCTGGGCGCTGCCACCCGCTGGTACGGCTGGACGCCCTCCTGATGCTGGGGCTGACGGCGGTGTATGCCGCCACGGCCTTCTTCCAGCTGGGCTCCACCACCAATCCCCAGTCGTTCCAGAGCTTTTCCGACGGCGAGAGCGTGGAGGTAGCCTTTACCGAGCCCATTTTTGTGGAATCCATTTTCTACTACACCGGCCTGGGCACGGGGGATTACAATGTGGAGGTGTCCAAGGACGGCTCCCACTGGTCCACTCTCTGGACCCACAAGGATGAAAATGGGGAGATCAAGGACTACTACTGGGCGGACGCCGAGGGGTACGATCCCAGCTACGCCATGCCCCAGGGGTATGCCGATCTCTTCAAGTGGGAGACCATCACCCCCACCAACTCCATCTCCTTCCAGTACCTGCGCATCACCGCCAAGACCAGCAAGGACACCTTCGAGCTGGGGGAGCTGGCCTTCCTGGATGAAAACGGGGACCGGATCGACCTGACCGGCCGCATCGCGTCGGGAGGGGAGTACCTCTTTGACGAGCAGGACCTGGTGCCGGAGGCCTCCACCTGGTATAATTCCACCTATTTTGACGAGATCTACCACGCCCGTACCGCCTACGAGCACATCCGGGGCGTGTACCCCTATGAGATCTCCCACCCGCCTCTGGGCAAGCTGATCTTGAGCCTGGGTATCCGCATGTTCGGCATGACCCCCTTCGGCTGGCGCTTTATGGGTACCCTCTTCGGCGTGCTCATGCTCCCGGTGCTCTACGCCTTTTTGAAAAACATCTTCGGCAAGACCCTGGTGGCCTTCTGCGGGACCACACTCTTTGCCTTTGACTTCATGCACCTCACCCAGACCCGCATCGCCACCATCGACACCTATGCGGTGTTCTTCATCCTGACGATGTACTATTTCCTCTACCGCTACCTCACCCTCCCGGCGGGGACCCCCTTCAAGAAGGGCGCGCCGTGGCTGTTCCTCTCCGGCCTCTTCTGGGGCATCGGCGCTGCCAGCAAGTGGACGGTGATCTACGGCGGCGTGGGCCTGGCGCTCCTCTACTTCCTGGGGCTGTGGTTCAAGCTCCGGGACTGGCCCAAGCCAGAGAAAGCGGAGAATCCGGTGCTGCTTGGCCCCTGGCTGGTGCAGACGCTGGCGTTCTCGGTGCTGTGCTTCGTGGTGATCCCGGTGTGCATCTACACCCTCTCCTACTGGCCCTACGCCGCGGCCAAGGGGGACACCAGCCTGGGGAACCTCATCGCCGAGATGTGGAAGAACCAGCAGTATATGTTCAACTACCACAAGGGCGTTATGGACGAGCACCCCTATTCCTCCCGCTGGTACCAGTGGATCGTGGACGCCCGGCCCATCCTCTACTACATGGAGGACGGCGCGGGGTACCACACCCGCTTCGCCGCCTTCTCCAACCCCGTGGTGTGCTGGGGCGGCCTGTTGGCCCTCATCACCGCGGCGGTGCAGATGGTGTGCCGGCGCTCCGGAAAGGCCCTTTTCCTGGTGATCGGCTACTTCTCCCAGCTGGCTCCCTGGTTTGCCATCGGGCGCACCACCTTCGAGTACCACTATTTCCCCTCCATCCTCTTCCTGTGCATCGCTCTGGCCTATGTGTTCAATGACATGCTGGAACAGGAGCTGCCCCATGCGCGGCAGGTGATCGGCGGGATCACGGGCGTGGGCGTGGCCCTGTACGCCGCGTTCTATCCGGTGCTCATCGGCCTGTCCATCCCCACCTGGTACGCGTCGTGCCTGAAGTGGTTCCCGTCCTGGCCCTTCTGATTTCTGGAGGTATTATGTTTCTGATTGACTACCACACCCACAGCCAGCTCTCCCCGGACGCCGATTTCCCGCTGGCGGAGATGGCGGCCGCCGGAGCCGCCGCCGGTTTAAGGGAGATGTGCATCACCGACCACTACGACCGCATGAAGGAGCACGGCGGCGGGTTCCAGCCCGACTATGACTGGGCCCCCGCGCTGGCGCAGTACCGGGCGGTTCTGCCCACCCTGCCGGAGGGCTTTACCCTCCGCCTGGGGATCGAGTACGGCAGCGCCCCTGTGGACCCGGAGTACGCCCAAAGTATGCTCGCCCTGCCGGAGCTGGATTTCGTGATTGGCTCCCTCCACAACCGCAGCGAGAAGCTGGGGGGCGAGGACTTCTTCTACGGCGACTACCAGAACGAGGGGGAGTGCTACGCCGCGCTGGACGACTACTTCGCGTCCATGGAGCGCCTGGTGGAGCTGCCCGGCTGCTACGACGTGCTGGGCCACATCATCTACCCCCTGCGCTATATGCCCCAAAACATCACCCTGGACCGCTACCGTGAGCGCATCGACGCCATTCTGGGCCGGGTGGTGGCCAATGACCGGGGCATCGAGCTCAATACCTATAACGGGCGCACCATCGAGCCCTGGCGCTGGGTCCTGGAGCGCTACCGCGCCCACGGCGGCGAGCAGATCACCCTGGGCTCCGACGCCCATTTCCCCGAGCGGGTGGGCCTGGGTCTGGAGGCGGGCGCCCAGCTCCTGCTGGACACCGGCTTCCGCTATGTGACCACGTATGAAAAGCACCGACCGGCCATGCACCGGATCGAAGGCTGATAGATTGAATGGAGGGTATGACTATGAAGATCGCACTGGGAAGCGACCACGGCGGATATGTGATGAAGGAGCATGTGAAGGAGTGGCTCCTCAGCCACGGCTATGAGGTGGAGGACAAGGGCTGCTTCGGCCTGGAGAGCGTGGACTATCCCATCTATGCCAAGGCGGCGGCGGAGGCCGTGGCCAGCGGGGAGTGTGACCGGGGCATCGTGGTGTGCACCACCGGCATCGGCATCTCCATCGCCTGCAACAAGATCAAGGGCATCCGCTGCGCGCTGTGCGGCGACGCCTACTCCGCCGAGATGACCCGCCGGCACAACAACGCCAACATGCTGGCGCTGGGCGGCGGCTTTGTGGGGCCCTTCCTGGCCGACCACATCGTGGAGGTGTTCCTCACCACCGAGTTTGAGGGCGGCCGCCACCAGCGCCGTATCGACCTGGTCCATCAGCTGGAGTCGTAAACAAAAAAGAGAGCGGACCCCATGGGGTCCGCTCTCTTTTTTGTCTGTTTATTCGCCGCAGGTGGACAGATAGTCCTTCCGGCCGCTCTCGTAGAGGTTGTTGCCCTGGCTGTCGATGATGACCACCACGGGGAAGTCCTCCACCTCCAGGCGGCGGATGGCTTCGGCGCCCAGGTCCTCATAGGCCACCAGCTCGGCCTTCTTGATGCACTTACTCAGCAGGGCACCCGCGCCGCCGATGGCGCCGAAGTAGACCGCGCCGTGTTCCTTCATGGCGGCGACCACCTCGTCGCTGCGCTTGCCCTTGCCG
>DYBS01000200.1 GCA_019418525.1 Clostridiales bacterium | reverse complement strand
CCGCCCCTTGAGCTGGGTGGCGGTGAGCTTGGAGGGCAGCTCCACCTCCGCTCCGTGGGGATAATGCCAGGCCAGCCGGGCCGCCAGGGCGGCGGTCTCCTCCCCCGCCCCCGCGGAAATCATCTCGCCGTCCGGGGGACCGGATGGGGAAATGGCATTCTCCTCCGGCTCCGCCTGGAACTCCGCCCCGTCCACAAAGCGGATATCCCAGGCCGGGCCGAAGTCCGCCGCCGGGACGGGCACCTGCACCCCCGCGGCCCGGCGGAGGACCTCCCCGTCGGGCCGGGCCAGGGCGGGCAGCAGCACCCACTGCCCCACGCTCTGGCACCCGGCCAGCACCTGGGGCTCCACCGGACAGGCCGCGTCGGGGGCCAGCTTCTCCAGATCCCGCGCCCCGCCGGTGAGGGCCACCGACAAAATCAGCTTCTCCTTGGCCCGGGTCATGGCCACATAGAGCAGCCGCAGCTCCTCGGCCATCATCTCCAGCTCCAGCTTCCGGGCCACCGCCCGGCGGGCCAGGGTGGGATACTCCATCCCCCGCTCCACGTCCAGCCGCTTGGGGCCCACCCCCAGCTTGGGGTGGAACAGGATGGGCCGGCTCATGTCCTCCCGGTTGAGCCTCCGCGCCAGCCCGCAGAGGAGCACCACGGGGAACTCCAGCCCCTTCGACTTGTGGATGCTCAGGATGCGCACGCCGCCCCCCTCCCGGCCGGGGGCGGGCAGGGCCAGCTTGGCCCCGTTCTCCCGCAGCCGGGTCAGGTAGGACAAAAAGCCGAACAGGCCCTTGTGGCCCGCGCCCTCGAAGCGGCGGGCCAGCTCCGCCAGGGTGAGCAGATTGGACTGCCGCTCCTCCCCCCGGTCCATTGCGCCGAACACCCCCAGCAGATTGGTGCGGTCGTAGAGCTGCCAGAGCAGCTCGTGGCTGCTCAACTCCCCCGCGCCGAAGCGCAGCTCGTCCAGCTCGGCCAGAAAGGCCCGGCTGTCCTCCCCCCCGTCGGCGGCCAGGGCGGCGTAGAAGTCGGTGTCGGGACTGGCGGCCCGGAGCTCCGCCAGCCGGTCGGCGGAGAAGCCGTACACCGGGGAGCGGAGGACGGAGATGAGGGGCACGTCCTGCCTTGGGTTGTCCACGATCTGGAGCAGGGAGAGGGCCACGTTCACCTCTGTGGCGGCGAAGAAGTCGCCGCCGCCCTCCGCCTCCCATGGGATGTCCCGCTCCCCCAGGGCGCGGGCGTAGTGGTGGAGCACCGTGTTGGGGGAGCGGAGTAAAATCACGATGTCCGCCGGGCGGACGGGCCGCTCGCCGCCCTCGCCGTCGGAGATGGGGAAGCCCCCGTCCACCAGCGTCCGGATGCGCTTGGCCGCAAAGCGGGCCTCGATGAGATCCCGGGCGGTCTTCTCCTCCTCCCCCTCGGCGGAGGCGTCCACCGCGTCCAGCTCCACGGCGTAGCGGCCGTCGGGCGGGAAGGGCGCACCGGGATAGAGGGCCTCGTCGGCGGTGTAGTCCATCTCGCCGAAGTCGGCGGACATGACGCTGCGGAATACGAAGTTGGCCCCCTCCAGCACCTCCGGCCGGGAGCGGAAGTTCCGGGACAGGATGAGCCGCCGCTCCTCCCCCTCCGCCGCCCGGGTGTAGTCGGCAAAGGCGCGGTACTTGCCCAGGAAGATGGTGGGATCGGCCAGGCGGAAGCGGTAGATGGACTGCTTCACATCCCCCACCAGGAAGAGGTTCCTCCCCTCCCGGGACAGGGCGGTGAAGATGGCGTTCTGCACCTCGTTGGTGTCCTGGTACTCGTCCACCATGATCTCGTCGTACCGGGCGGACCACTGGCGGGCCAGCTCGGTGGGAGCTCCGTCCTCCCCCACCAGCAGGCGCACCGCCATGTGCTCCAGATCGGCGAAGTCCACCATGCCCCGGCGGGCCTTCTCGGCGGCATAGGCCCCCTCGAAGTCCTTCACCAGGGCGAACAGCCCCCGCACCGCCGGGTGCACCGCCCGGAGATCCTCCAGGAGATCCGCCCCGCAGTCCTCGAACCACTCCCCCAGCTTCTCCATCCGCTTTTTGCAGGTGCTCCGGATGGCCTTCACCTGCTCCGCCGCGTCGGGGCAGTCCACCATCTTCTTGCGCCCAGCCGTCGGAAAGGGGATGGGCAGGGCGGCCCGGGCCGCCCTGCCCATCCCCTTTCCGACGGCTGGGCGCAAGAAGATGGTGGACTGCCCCGACGCGGCGGAGCAGGTGAAGGCCATCCGGAGCACCTGCAAAAAGCGGATGGAGAAGCTGGGGGAGTGGTTCGAGGACTGCGGGGCGGATCTCCTGGAGGATCTCCGGGCGGTGCACCCGGCGGTGCGGGGGCTGTTCGCCCTGGTGAAGGACTTCGAGGGGGCCTATGCCGCCGAGAAGGCCCGCCGGGGCATGGTGGACTTCGCCGATCTGGAGCACATGGCGGTGCGCCTGCTGGTGGGGGAGGACGGAGCTCCCACCGAGCTGGCCCGCCAGTGGTCCGCCCGGTACGACGAGATCATGGTGGACGAGTACCAGGACACCAACGAGGTGCAGAACGCCATCTTCACCGCCCTGTCCCGGGAGGGGAGGAACCTCTTCCTGGTGGGGGATGTGAAGCAGTCCATCTACCGCTTCCGCCTGGCCGATCCCACCATCTTCCTGGGCAAGTACCGCGCCTTTGCCGACTACACCCGGGCGGCGGAGGGGGAGGAGCGGCGGCTCATCCTGTCCCGGAACTTCCGCTCCCGGCCGGAGGTGCTGGAGGGGGCCAACTTCGTATTCCGCAGCGTCATGTCCGCCGACTTCGGCGAGATGGACTACACCGCCGACGAGGCCCTCTATCCCGGTGCGCCCTTCCCGCCCGACGGCCGCTACGCCGTGGAGCTGGACGCGGTGGACGCCTCCGCCGAGGGGGAGGAGGAGAAGACCGCCCGGGATCTCATCGAGGCCCGCTTTGCGGCCAAGCGCATCCGGACGCTGGTGGACGGGGGCTTCCCCATCTCCGACGGCGAGGGCGGCGAGCGGCCCGTCCGCCCGGCGGACATCGTGATTTTACTCCGCTCCCCCAACACGGTGCTCCACCACTACGCCCGCGCCCTGGGGGAGCGGGACATCCCATGGGAGGCGGAGGGCGGCGGCGACTTCTTCGCCGCCACAGAGGTGAACGTGGCCCTCTCCCTGCTCCAGATCGTGGACAACCCAAGGCAGGACGTGCCCCTCATCTCCGTCCTCCGCTCCCCGGTGTACGGCTTCTCCGCCGACCGGCTGGCGGAGCTCCGGGCCGCCAGTCCCGACACCGACTTCTACGCCGCCCTGGCCGCCGACGGGGGGGAGGACAGCCGGGCCTTTCTGGCCGAGCTGGACGAGCTGCGCTTCGGCGCGGGGGAGTTGAGCAGCCACGAGCTGCTCTGGCAGCTCTACGACCGCACCAATCTGCTGGGGGTGTTCGGCGCAATGGACCGGGGGGAGGAGCGGCAGTCCAATCTGCTCACCCTGGCGGAGCTGGCCCGCCGCTTCGAGGGCGCGGGCCACAAGGGCCTGTTCGGCTTTTTGTCCTACCTGACCCGGCTGCGGGAGAACGGGGCCAAGCTGGCCCTGCCCGCCCCCGGCCGGGAGGGGGGCGGCGTGCGCATCCTGAGCATCCACAAGTCGAAGGGGCTGGAGTTCCCCGTGGTGCTCCTCTGCGGGCTGGCGCGGAGGCTCAACCGGGAGGACATGAGCCGGCCCATCCTGTTCCACCCCAAGCTGGGGGTGGGCCCCAAGCGGCTGGACGTGGAGCGGGGGATGGAGTATCCCACCCTGGCCCGCCGGGCGGTGGCCCGGAAGCTGGAGCTGGAGATGATGGCCGAGGAGCTGCGGCTGCTCTATGTGGCCATGACCCGGGCCAAGGAGAAGCTGATTTTGTCGGTGGCCCTCACCGGCGGGGCGCGGGATCTGGAGAAGCTGGCCCCCGACGCGGCCTGTCCGGTGGAGCCCCAGGTGCTGGCCGGGTGCCAGAGCGTGGGGCAGTGGGTGCTGCTGCCCGCCCTGGCCCGGCCCGACGGGGAGGTCCTCCGCCGGGCCGCGGGGGTGCAGGTGCCCGTCCCGGCGGCGGACTTCGGCCCGGCCTGGGATATCCGCTTTGTGGACGGGGCGGAGTTCCAGGCGGAGCCGGAGGAGAATGCCATTTCCCCATCCGGTCCCCCGGACGGCGAGATGATTTCCGCGGGGGCGGGGGAGGAGACCGCCGCCCTGGCGGCCCGGCTGGCCTGGCATTATCCCCACGGAGCGGAGGTGGAGCTGCCCTCCAAGCTCACCGCCACCCAGCTCAAGGGGCGG
>DYBS01000020.1 GCA_019418525.1 Clostridiales bacterium | reverse complement strand
CCGCCGCAGGATGAGATGAGTGCTCTCGATATTGCGCTGGCCAATGTTGCCCAGGCTCCCGCTGCCGGCGACCTCGAACATCCGGGCGCCGCCGGCGATCTTGGCCACGATCCTGGGCCGGGCCGCACCCTTTGCCACCATCTGCCGGAGCGTCTCGCAGATGCCGGTGTCGGCATACTTCAAAGGCGATTTCCGGCCTGTCTCCATATTCAGCGGCAGCATGACATGCACCAGCGCAGCCAAACGGATCAGCGGATCGTACAGACAGATCCCGATGCAGGAACCCAGCGCATAGGTGATGAGCATGCCATCCTCCCGGGCCATCTTCATATCCGCAATGCCAACTACCAGCTTCTTATCCATCCAAAACACCAAGCTTTTTCAACAAGAAGTTCAAAGACCGAATATCCGGCGAGAGCAGCAGCCGGCAGGGCACCACCCGGCCGTTACAGATGAAGTTGGCGCCGATGGTCATGATATAGTCCGACTGTCCGCCGAATTCGGCCATGGGCACCGTCAGAATGGCCCCCTGCATATCCACCGCAAAGGCGGGCACGGTGAGCCGGGTGGTGATCTCCGCCAGGCTTGAAAGCGCGTTAATAAAGGTGGAGATCATGATATTGCCCACCTCGATCAGCGCCGAGCGGTCCAGCTCCGTCAGGTCCTCGTAATCCGCCACCGTCCGGCCCATCATCCGCTCCAGCACCAGATTGACGAAATCCAGCTGCTGCACCGAGAGCATGATACCGTTGAGCTCCCCGGACATATGGACCAGTACGCCTGCGGTGATGACCTCCGGTCCGCCGATCCAGTCGATAGCTTCATTATACCCCATAATGCGCACCTCGGGAAGATCGATGCGCACCTCACAGCCCAACATACTGGACAGAGCGGTGGCCGCGTTTCCGGTGCCGATGCTGCCGATCTCCCGGATGGTGTCCAGTTCCAGACCGTTCAGATCCTCATAGTTTTTCATATACATCCCTCGTTATCCGTTGGTCAGCCCATTGATGGTGCTTTCCACTTCATCTGCGGTCTGTATCATCTTGAGCACATAGCTGTAAGAGCGCTGAGCCTCGATGACTTGGCTCAACTCCGTGGCGAGGTCCGTGTTGGATTCCTCCAGCATCCCCCGCTTCACCTCGGCGTCGCCCATCCACACGGTCCCGTTCTTCTCGCTCATCAGGAAGCGGCTGCTCCCCGCCCGCTCCAGTCCGTCCTGGTACTGGATGGTAAAGACCCCCACGGGCAGGTCGGCCTTGGGGTCGGTGACCTGGATGGGGTAGCCATTCTGGTCCAGCACCTGCCGGCCCTCTCCGTCGGAGAGGTAATAGGCTGTCCCCTCCTGGCCCTCCGTCTGGAAAGCCGCCAAGGTGAAGGCCCCATCCCGGGTAAAGGAGACCTCTCCAGTCCCCGGCTCAAAGAGGGCAAAGTAGCCGTCACCCACGATGGCGTAGTCCAGATCCCGACCCGTCTCCTGATACGTGCCCGCCGCCTGATTGGTGGTGGTACCGGAGAGGTAGGCACCGCTCCCCCGGGGGAGCTGAGAGCCGTTGATGCCGTCCAGCATCCCGTACATCAGCGCCTGGAAGGTGGGCACCTGGGCCTTGTAGCCGCCGGTGTTCACGTTGGCGATATTGTTGGCCTGCACATCCATGCGAAGCATCTGCTGCTGCGCGCCGGTCACGGCGCTGTAAAATCCCTGAAGCATCCTCCTGCCCCTTTCCTTACATGAGCCGGCCCAGGTCGGTGGTGGCCTTGGTCAGCACTCCGTCGTACAACTTGAGTACCTGGGCGCTGCTCTGGAGCGAGCGCTGGGCGGTGAGCATCCGGCTCATCTCCTGGAGCATGTCCACATTGGACTCCTCCACGCACTTCCAGCTCAGCTGGGGCTGGGTCTGGAGCTGGGCCTGCTGGCCGCCCGCCTGGAAGAGACCGCTCACCCCTTTGGAGAGCTGCGCGTTGTCCCCGAAGGTATACACCCCCAGCTGGCCCTGGTAGGTCCCGTCCTTGGTGTAAATCCGTCCGGCGCTGTCGGCGGTGATCTGGTCGGTGTACAGGGTGATGGGCTGTCCGTCCGTCCCCAGCACCGTCCCGTGTCCCGCCAGGCACAGCCGCCCCTCCCCGTCCAGGGAGAAGCTGCCCGAGCGGGTGTACTCCACGCCGTTGTCGGTCTGAATGGCAAAGAAGCCGTCCCCCTGGATGGCAAAGTCCAGCGTCAGCCCCGTCTCCTTGATGGTACCCTGGGCGTAGTTCACATAGAGCTGGTCGGGCGCCAGGATGTAGCTCTCCTGGCCGATGACGGTCGCACCGCTCTTGTCCTTGTTGCCCACCCGGCTGATGAGCACCTCCTGAAAGGTGCGGTCGGTATAGGTCTCCGCCTTGTACCCCGGAGTGCTCAGGTTGGTCATGTTGTTGCCCACCACGTCCAGCCGCCGGCCCTGGGACAGCATGCTGGAGGTCAACTGATAAAATCCCTTGGTCATGGAACCTTCCCTCTTTCCAGGCGTCCTTACGCCTGCATATACTGCTGCATATAGACCCGCAGGCGCTGCAGCGCACGGCTGTGGATCTGGGAGACCCGCGCGGCGCTGACGCCCAGCACCTGGGCGATCTCCTTCATGTTCAACTCTTTTTCATAGTAGAGCGACAGCACCAGCTGCTCATTTTTGCGCATGGAGGCAATTCCCTTCTCCAGCACCTGGTGCAGTTCCTGCTCCTGAAAGGCCTCCTCAGTGGGGTTGTCCGGCTCTCCCTGAACCTGGAGCTTGTCTGCGGTGCCGCCGCAGCTGTCCAGCACTGCCTCGAAGGACACCAGGGTGGACACCGCCGTCTCAGAGAGAAGGGCCTCATACTGCTCCCGGGTCATGCCCAGGTACTCCGCCATCTCGTCACTTCGGGGCGCCCGCCCCAGCTGGGCGGACAGCTCATCCATGGCCCGGTTCAGCCGCACCGACTTCTGCCGCACCTGCCGGGGCAGCCAGTCCTGGCGCCGGGCCAGGTCCACGATCATGCCCCGCAGGCGGGTGGACACGTAAGTCTCGAATTTCACGTTCTTGTCCGGGTCAAACTTGTCCACTGCGTTGAGCAGCACCAGAAGCCCCTCCTGGATGATGTCGTCCAGCTGGGCAAAGCTGCTGTAAAGTCCGCTGGCCTGGAGGGCGATGCGCCGCACCAGCTGGGTGTAGCGCAGCACCAGCATCCACTTCAGCTCCTGGTCCCCGGTCTTCCGGTAGAGCTCCAGCAGCGCCCGGTCGTCCAGCTTCTCCGCCTCTTCGTGGGAAACGGGAGCCTGCTCTTCCTCCTGTACAACTGCCGTACCGGTCTGTTCCATCCTTCTCCCGTCTCCTTTCCTTACATCTGCGCCGCCGGGGCCTGAAGCGTGATATTGCCGATGGCCTGGATCTGGATGTTGCTGGTGATCTCATGGAAAGACAGTACATACACATCCGGATAGAATTGGGCGATCAGGCGGCTGAGATAGACCCGGATGACCTGGCTGGTCAGCACCACCGGAGTCTGAGACAGCTCCTGGAATTTCTTGCGCAGTTCGCCCAGTTGGGACATGATCTGCTGCATGATGTCGGGACTCAGGGCCAGATAGACGCCCTGCTCGTTCTTGGTCAGGGCGGCCAGTACCTTCTTCTCCACCTCGGCGTCCAGGGTCACCACCCGCAGCTGGCCGTTCTCGCAGAAGCGGCGGGTAATGGTGCGGCTCAGGCGGGTGCGCACCTGCTCGGTGACCAGGTCAATGTCCCGGTTGGCCGTACCTGCGTCCACGATGGCCTCCAGGATGAGGCCCAGGTCCCGGATGGGCACCCCCTCCTTCAGGAGGTTGCGCAGGATCTTCTCCAGCCCCGCGTAAGTCACGATATTGGGGATGGCGTCGGCCACCAGGTCGGGCTCGGTCTGCTTGAGGTGCTCCACCAGCTGCATCACCTCGGTGCGGCCCAACAGCTCGTAGGCGTGCTGCTTGACCGTCTCGGACAGGTGGGTGAGCATCACTGTCAGCGGAGTAATGACGGTATAGCCGTAGATCTCGGCCATCTCCTTGTTCTCCGGCAGGATCCACCGGGAGGGGATGCCGTAAGCCGGCTCGATGGCCTCGATGCCGTCGATCTGGCCGGTGGGGTTGGGGGGCTCCAGCGCCAGATAGTAGTCCACCAGCACCTCGCCTCGGGCCACTTCCTCGCCCCGGATGCGGATGATGTACTGGTTGGTCCCCAGGCCTGCCCCGTCGTGCAGACGGATGGAGGGGATGACGAAGCCCATGTCCTGGGCGTACTGGCGGCGGAAAATGACGATACGGCTGATGAGCTTGCCGCCGCTGTTCTCGTCTACCAGAGGGATGAGGCTGTATCCGAACTCCATCTCGATGGGCTCCACCGTCAGCAGGGAGTAAACATTGTTGATATCCTTGAAATACTCGCTCTCACTGGCGGCCGCAGGCTCCGGCTGGGGCGCCTCGCCGGCGGCCTCCTCCTGGGGCTGCTGCCCCTTCTCCTCCCCCATTTTCTGTTCGATCATAAGCCCGCCCGCGGTCAGAGCCGCACCCACCAGCAGAAGCGGCAGGGTGGGGGTGCCGGGAAAGACGCCCAGCAGGAGCAGAATGATACCGGTGGCCAGGATGGCCCGGGGCTGGGCCTTGAACTGGCTGATAACATCGGTGTTCAGGCTTCCGTCGGACACCGAGCGGGTGACGATCATGCCGGTAGCGGTAGAGATCATCAGGGCGGGCAGTTGGGACACCAGGCCGTCGCCGATGGTGGCAATGGAGTAGGTGTTCACTACAGTGGCCAGATCGCCGCCGCCCTGGACGATGCCGATGATGAGGCCGGCCACAAAATTGATGACCGTGATGATAAGAGACATCACCGCGTCGCCCTTGACGATCTTGGTTGCGCCGTCCATGGCGCCGTAGAAATCGGCCTCTTTCTGGATCTTATACCGGCGCAGCCGGGCCTCCTTCTCGTCGATCATGCCGGAGCTCAGATCAGCGTCAATGGCCATCTGCTTACCGGGCATTGCGTCCAGAGTGAAGCGGGCGGCCACCTCGGACACGCGCTCGGCGCCCTTGGTGATGACGATGAACTGCACCAGTACGATGATGAGGAAGATGATGATACCGATGACGATGTTGCCCTGGGTGATCAGCTGACCGAAGGCCTGGATGACCACGCCGGCCTGTCCGCCATTGCTGAGGATCAGGCGGGTGGACGACACGTTCAGGCCCAGCCGGAACAGGGTGGTCACCAGCAGCAGGGAGGGAAAGATGGAGAATTCCAGCGCCTCCGAGATGGTCATGGTGATCATCAGGATCATGATGGACAGAGAGATGTTCACCACGATCAGTACGTCCAGCGCCGGTGCGGGCAGGGGAATCACCAGAAACAGGACGATAACCACCACCGCCAAGGATATGGCATTGTCAAAAATCCGCTTCATACGTTCCTTGTTGCTCGCTTTCTTTTATTTGCTCTTCTCACGCAGCTGATAGAGGTACACCAGCACCTCAGCCACCGCGCTATAGAGCTCCGGCGGGATCTCCCGCTCCAATTCGGCGGAGGCATAGAGGGCCCGGGCCAGCGGCACATTTTCCACCACGGCCACGCCGCTCTCTTCCGCTTTCTGCACAATGCGCAGGGCCACCTGGTCCTGTCCCTTGGCCAGTACGATCGGCGCCCGGTCCTGGTCCGGCTTGTAGCGCAGCGCCACGGCAAAGTGGGTGGGGTTTCGCACCACCACATCGGCCTGGGGCACCTTCTGCATCATACGGGACTGGGCCATCTTGCGCTGGATCTCTTTGATCTTGCCCTTGACCTGGGGATCGCCCTCCGTCTGCTTGAACTCTTCCTTGATCTCCTGCTTCGACATGCGCAGCTGCCGCTCATAGTCCCACCACTGGTAGAACACATCTGCGGCGGCCAGTACCACATAGGCCACGGCAATCTGCATGGACATCTGGAAGGCCAGGTCAGCCAGATGGGCACAGGCTGTGCCCAGGTCGGTGAAGAGGTACTTGGTAAAGAGGTCCACCACTCCAGCCAAAAATCGGTAGATGAGGAAGAGCAGTACCACGATCTTCAGAAGGCCCTTCAGGGCCTCCACCACGCTGCGCAGGGAGAAGAGTCGCTTGACGCCCTCCAGCGGGTTGATGCGGCTGAACTTGGGGCGCAGGGATTCTCCCGTCACCAGAAGCCTTGTCTGAAAGAAAGTGGCCGCAATGCCCGCCACCGTCGGCACCAGCAGGAGCGGCCCCGCTGCCCGGACAAAGCTCCACAGCAGCTGCATCAGCAGGTTTCCCAGGTCCCCCGCGGTGGGAGTTTCACTGGAAAGCTGGACCAGGGAAAGACATTGGCGCAGGAACTCTCCCATACTGGCCGCCGCGCTGTTCATGGTCAGAAACAGGGGGGCCAACCCCGTCAGCAGCACCACCACTGAGACCGCGTCGTTGCTGAAGAAGATGTTGCCCTTCTTCCGTTCGTCCCGCCGTCGTTTGGGGGTTGCCTTTTCGGTTTTCTGACTGTCCGCCAAGAGGCTCCACCTCCCTCCGGACTAGCCCGGCGTACTCAGGATGGTCAGCATCCGGCTCATATTGTCCAGCATCTCTGCCTCTGCCGTCAGCAGAAACTCGCTGATGGGGGAAAGAAACAGGAAGAGCAGCACCAGACCAATGATGACCTTCAGCTCAATATTGATGACGAAGGCGTTGATCTGAGGGATCGCCTTCATCAGGATGCCCATCCCCAGCTCACCCAACAGCTCTGCCGCCAGGATGGGAAAGGCCAGCTTCAGGGCCAGCACCATGGAGGACAGGAACACCTCCGTCACCCCTGAGGCCACCGCCTGGCCAAAGGCTGCCTGGCCGAAGGGGAGCACCTCTCCCGAGGTGAGAAAGATGCGCAGCATGGTGTAGTGCCCGTTCTCCGCAAAGAAGTCCAGCACCAGCAGCACCTGGAGCAGAGAGGCGGTCACGGTCATGTTGACCTGGCTGCCCGCGTCGTAGACCTGCGCCATAGTCAGGCCCATCTGGGCGTCGATGACCTCGCCGCCCACCTGGATGATCATGAAGCACAGCTGCATCACGAAGCTCAGCACAAAGCCCACGCCCAGCTCCAGCAACAGCCGCAGTCCGAATTCCAGCACGGTCCCCGGCATCGCCGGGCTCTGCTCCGTCAGGCTCATGGCAAAGACCGCAAAGACCATGATCATACCTGCCTTGGCCAGGTTGGGCAGGCCGTTGCGGCCCAGGATGGGATTGAACAGCACCAGGCCGGTCATCCGCATAAAGATCAGGGTAAAGAGATACAGTTCAGACCAGTCCATCTTCCCCGTCTCCTCACATCAGCGAAAACAGATAGCGGGTATAGTCCTGAAGGACCTCCAGCATCCATCCACCGCCCACCAGCAGGATCAGGACCACCACGATCAGCTTGAGGATAAAGGAGAGGGACTGCTCGTGGATCTGGGTCACGGCCTGAAAGATGGCCACCAGAATACCCACCAGCATACTCAGCAGCAGCATGGGCGCGCCCAGCTTCAGCGCTACGCCCACACCCTCCCGCAGAATATCCACGACCTCCATGTCTTAACCTCCTGTGAGTCCTAATTGAAGCCCTGTACCAGTGTGGAGAACAGTAGCTGCCAGCCGTCCAGGGTGATGAAGAGCAGCAGCTTGAAGGGCATGGAGATCATGGAAGGCGGCAGCATGATCATGCCCATGGACATCAGTGCCGACGCCACCACCACATCGATGAGCAGGAATGGGATGTAGAGATAGAAGCCGATCAGGAAGGCCCGCTTCAGCTCAGAGGTCATGAAGGCCGGCACCAGTACCCGCAGCGCGAGGTTCTCCACCCCCTGGCCCTGCTGCTGGATGTCGGGGGACTCCAGTCCCGCCATATTACAGAAGAGATCCAGTGCGCTCTGGTCGGTATTGCGGGCCATGAACTCCTTCAGCGGGATCTCCGCCCGCTGAAAGAACTCGTCCTGAGTGATCTCCTCAGCGATGTAGGGCTCGTAGGCCGTGGTCTGGATCTCGCTGATCACCGGAGACATGGTAAACAGGGTGAGAAAAAGAGCCATGCCCACCAGCACCATGTTGGGCGGATTCTGCTGCAGTCCCATGGCCGAGCGCAGAAAGGAGAAGGAGATGATGTACCGGGTAAAGGAGGTCATCATCACCACCATGGAGGGCAGAAGCGTCACCATGGTGGTCATAAACAGGATCTGGAGGGTCTGTACGTTCTCTCCGTTCACATTGATCCACGCGTCCACACTCACACCCCCTTACTTCTTTCTCTGCTCCAGCACCCGGCGCAGCGCCTGGGCAAAGCCGTCCGGAGCCTCACCCGCCGGACTCTCCGGATCGGGCCAGGCGGCCGCCTCTTCCTCCGTCAGCTCCCGCAGGGTGGTAACCCCGCCCGGCGTGACGGCCAGGAAATACAGCCGGTCCCCCAGACGGGCCAGCAGCAGCTTTTCCTCCTTGCCCACGGCCACCTGCTCCAGCACCGTGATGCGGCGGCCCCGGACCCGGAGTCCGCCCGCCATGTGGCCCGCCACATATCGGGTGAACCAGTAGGCCAGGACCAGCACCAGGGCGGTGACCAGCAGAGCCTTCAGGAGGGCCAGCACTTCTTCATTCATTGCTCGATCAGGGTGCGCCCACGATGGAGGTGACGGTCTTGATCAGGCGGTCGCTCTTGAAGGGCTTGACAATGAAGTCCTTGATGCCCGCCTGCACAGCCTCCACCACCATGGCCTCCTGGCCCATGGCCGAACACATGACCACGTTGGCGTTGCTGTCCTTGGCCCGGATGGCCTTCAGGGCCTCCAGTCCATCCATGTTGGGCATGGTGATGTCCATGAGGACCAGGTCGGGCTTGAGCTCAAAATACTTTTCCACGGCGTCCTGGCCGTCCACGGCCTCGTGAATGTCGGTATACCCCTCTTTGGTCAGCGTGTCCCGGATCACCTTTCGCATGAAAGCGGCGTCGTCTACAATCAGAATCTTAGCCATGATGTTCATCCTTTTCTGTTTTTATTGTACCCTGCTGGGAAGCCCGCGGGCCCCCGGGGTCAGGTCAGCTTCAGAAGTTCACTGTGCTTGAGCACCTCGGTGATGCGTACGCCAAAGTTATCGTCAATGACCACCACATCACCCCGGGCCACACACAGTCCGTTGACAAACAGATCCACCTGGTCGCCGGCCAACTTGTCCAGCACCACCAGAGAACCCTTGGAGAAGGAGAGGATATCCTCCACCTTCCGCCGGGTGCGGCCGATCTCCACCGAGATCTCCAGCGGCACGGACATGATCAGCTCCAGATTGTCCGCCTGCTCCTTGCCCAGCCGCTTCTCTGCGTCCAGCGGCGGGAGCGTGAGCGGGGTGGCGGAAATGAGCTTGGGTTCGGGAGTGGGCCAGACCGGCGTTGCCTGAGGGGCCGCCTGCTGGACCGGAGCCTGCTGCACCGGAGCCTGTTGCACCGGAGCCTGCTGCACCGGAGCCTGTTGCACCGGGGCCTGCTGCACCGGGGCCTGCTGCACCGGAGCTTGCTGCACCGGAGCCTGTTGTACCGGGGCCTGCTGCACCGGAGCCTGCTGCGCCGGGGCGGCCTGAGGCTGCCCGGACATGCCGCTGAGCATGCGCTCGATCTCCTCCTGGCTCAGCACCGGTCCGGACGCGGACTTTGCCGCGCTCTGGGGCTCCGGTGCGGGCGCCGGAGTGCTCTCCGGTTCCGGCTGAGGCGCCGGCGCGGGGGCAGGCGCGGGAGTGCTCTCATCCGAGGGGACAGTACCAAAGTTCATCTCAAAACCGGCCAGCAGCTCTCGGGCCAGATCCACCGACATCACATTGACGAACTCACTTTTCAGGATGTTCTCAATGCTCAGCATGAACCGAACCACCACCAGCGTGCTGGAGTTGGCGGTGAAATGGTCCTTTTTGAACTGCTCCATGTCGTCCAGCGCAAAGGACTGGGGGGTGGAGATGTTCACCGGGTGACCCAAAAAGTCCGACAGAGCGGTGGAAGCCGCGCCCATCATCTGATTCATGACCTCACACACCGCGCTGATGGTCAGGTCGTTGAGCTCGAACTCATCGTCCGGCGTCTCACTGCCCATGAGGATGTCCACAATCACTTTGACATCGCTCTTTTTCAGCAGCATGATATTGCTGCCCTCCAGGCCGGAGACATAGCGGATCTCAATGCCGATGGCCGGCTCCAGATCGCCGATGCTGAAATCATCCACCGAGACCACGTCAACGGAGGGGGTGGTGATGTCCACCCGGTGATCCAGCATATTGGACACCGCGGTTGCCGAGGACCCCAGGCTGATGTTCATGATTTCACCGATGGCGTCCAGCTCCATCGAATTAAAGATGTTCTGAGCCATGTTCCTCACTTCTCCTCTCTTGTCTGGCTTGTCTGGACGTGATAGGTATCCCAGATCTTAACGGCCATATTGCCGCCCTGGGTACCCAGCTTTCCGCTGAACCACGGCTGTCCGCCAATGTACAGGTTGACAGGGACCTGGGTGGGGTGACCCAGATCCACCACGTCGCCCACATTCAAGTAATAGATATCCCGCAGCGTCAACTGGGTACGCCCCAACTCCGCCGTGATCTCCAACTGGGAATCCCGCAGGATATCCATGATCTCCTCGGAGTGGTTCTCGCCCGCGCCCCGGCCCACCTGGTTCATAGCGGAAATGCGGGCAAAGATATTGGTGAGCATCATTCCCGGCAGGCAGATGCTCATACGCCCCGACGCATTGGGGAATTTGATGCTGATTCCGATGATGACCACCGTCTCATCCAGGCCAATGAGTTGCACCAAAGTGGGGTTGGATTCGATTCGGCGGTAGGTGAACTGCAGGTCGATGTAGTTCTCCCAGCTGCCGCCCAGGGTACCGATGAGATCCTTCACGATATCCTCATAGAGCTTCAGCTCCAGAGCGGTAAAGCTGTATCCGGCCGGAACACCGGACCCGCTCTCTCCCTCGCCGCCCATGAGCCGGTCCATCATATTCAGGGCCAGTCCGGTGCTCAAGTGGAAGAGGACAGGGGTCTCCTCGCTCTCCCGCTTCCCCTCCACATCCACATCCGCCAGCGTCAGCACATCTCCATCGGACAGTGCGTTGGAGAACTCGTAGTAGCGCTGTTCCTCCACCGACTCCACGGTGATCTCGCTGGTAGTGTGCAGCAGACCGTTGAGGCGGGAGTTAATGATGCGGGTGTAGTTCTCAAAGATTCCGCTGATCATCTTCAGCCGGTCTTTGGTAAACTTTCTGGGGCTATAAAAGTCGTATTTTCGGTATTTTTTCTCCCCGTCCTGATCGGACCGGTTCAGATCCATCTCGCCGCTGCGCGCCGCGCTGAGCAGGGCGTCGATCTGGCTTTGTGACAATACTTCCGCCATGGCTATCCCTCCTGGCCGGAACCGCTCTGCGCCTGAGCCGAACTGCCGGTCGTGCCGGCGTTCCCCTCCGTCCCGCTGGCGGTTTCGCCCTCACCGGAACGCATGGTGTAGTATTGGGCGATGTCGTCTCCGATGCCTTTTTCCACATTCAATCCTGTTACCAGCAACTCCACCCGCCGGTTCTGGGCGCGGCCCTCGGCGGTATCATTCCCCGCCACCGGCCGCCACTCCCCGTAGCCCACGCTGACCAGCCGGGCCGGGTCCACGATGTTCTTCTCTTGTAGATAGACCGTCACCACCGCCGCCCGGTTGCTGGCCAGGAAGCGGTCCGCAGTGGGGTCATTGGGGGTACTGCTATCCTCCTGGGCGGTATGGCCCAGGACCCGGATCTCATCAATGGAGGAGCTCACCTCAGAGATGCACTGGGCTACCTCATCCAGCACTGCCTTTCCATCGTCCCGCAGTGTATAGCGGTTTCCGTCGAAAAACACCGTATTATCAAAGGATATGAACACATATCCGCTGCCCTTGGTCACGCTGACCTGGGAGGTCAGGTTTTCCTGCTGAATGTACCCCTGCATGGCCTCATAGAGCTTCTCAATATCACTGTCCACCTGCTGCTGGGTCAGCTGCTCGGTCATATCACCGATGTTGGTCATCTCGCCGGTGCCGCTCACCTGCTGCTCAGTGGCGTTCGGATTGAACGATTCCACCAGGGCAAGCCATTTTTCCTCGTCCAGGGTGGACATGGAATAGAGCATGACAAAAAAGCACAGCAGCAGGGTCACCATGTCCCCGTAGGTGTCCATCCAGTTGGCGCCGCCGCCTCCGCTGCGTTTTTTCCGCATGTCCAAACCTCCTCTTCCCGGTACTACGGCGTATTACGCCTTGCCCTTTTTGCGTCCTTTTTTCTCCTTAGGCTGGCCTTCGCCCTCCCCGGAGCCCTCCCGCTGCTTCTGATTCATGAAGGTCATCAGACGCTCCCGCAGGAACTTGGGGTTCTCGCCGGACTGAATGGCCATGATGCCCTCCACAATAATCTGCCGGCAGAGCACCTCCTCCTCATCCCGGGCGGTGAGGTTGGCGGCGATGGGATTGAAGATCACGTGGGCCAGGAAGGAACCATAAAAGGTGGTGATCAGGGCCACCGACATATCTGGTCCCAGAGAGTCCATATCCGCTCCGTCCAGGCCCTTGAGCATGTTGATCAGTCCGATCAACGTACCGATCATACCAAAGGCTGGTGCCGCATTGGAACCCCGTTCATACATGGCCACCACTTCCTGGTGGCGGGCTGAGGTCTGCTCAATGTCGTTTTCCAGGATGCTGCGCACCCGGTCCGGGTCGTTGGCATCCACGATGAGCATGATGGCCTGCTTGAAGAAGGGATCTGTCTGGTCGTTAGCCTTCTCCTCCAGAGCCAGAAGTCCGTTCTTCCGGGCGATCTGCGCCAGCTCCACCAGCTGCTCCACATACACAGCCGGATCAAACGCCTTGGCCCGAAGCATGATCTTGATGTGCTTGGGAAAGGATTTGGCCAGTTTGGGATAGCAGGCGATGACCACCGCCAGCGTGCCGCCCACTACGATCAGAATACTGGACAGGTCAAAGAAGTTCCACAGGCTGTCCGGTGCAAAACTGAAACTGAACATGGGCGTCTGTCCCGGGTTGATGGTGATACCCACGATGATTCCGAATATGGTAAACACAACGGCCAGAACAATGCCGATCAAATACACTACGTTCATACTGTTGATCCCTTCTGTCTAAATGCCACGCCGTTCAGGTCACCCCGCTCAGCGCCGGTCGATCACCGAAACTTCCCGGTGGATGTCCTGGACCTTGGCATTGTAATCGGCGATCTTTTGGATGATCTCCTCTACTGAGTTCCGCACCAGGTAGTAATCATGGTTCATCATCACGATCTTACATTCGGGGATCAGCTCGATGCACTCGATTTGGTTGTGGTTGAGCAGGAACCGCTCCCGATTCATTTTCTGTAATTCGATCACAGCAATCACCCTCTCTTCCCGGCTCCCGCCGCCTGGGCAAACACCTCAGGCGGCGGGATCGTCATTGAAATCGTATCAGCGCTTCATGTTGACCAGCTCTTCCAGCATGGAGTCGGTCACGGTCACGATCCGGGTGTTGGCCTGATAGCCCCGCTGGTAGAGGATCATGTTGGTGAACTCGGTGGCCAGGTCGGTGCCGGAGCCCTCCAGGAAGGAGGTCATCAGCTTGACCGTACTGCCACTAAGCAGCTTGTCATCAGCACTGGTGTTATTTCCCGCCTGCTGATTCCGAAGGTAACCAGTCACTGCACTGCCGGGAGTGCTGACAGTGATGGAGCCAGCGGCATCGCCAGCGCTGTAGTAGGGCCCCTCTGTGTGGAGCACGCCGTTGGGATTCTCCACACTGCCCAGGGCAATGTAACCTACCACTACCACTTCCTTAGTGTCGGAGTTGGTGCAGGTAATCTTGCCGTTGGCATCAATGCTCATGTTCGTGTAGTTGATATAGCCATCTACGTCAGTAGCAGGATCCACATTGTGGCCATCATCACCAATCCCCACATATGCAGTCTCGCCTTCCGAGCCCTGTGCTGTGGATTTTAGCGGCAACCGGATGGGCACCAGATCTGTACTGGTACTCAACTTGTCCCCGTCCTCTACGATACCGCCATCCGTTCCATTTGCTGTTACAAATCCATACACTACATTGCCCTGACCGTCGGTGAGATAGCCGTCCCGAAACTCAAAGTCACCCACACGAGTGAGGGTGAGGCTATTCACATCGCCAGCATCCTCAATTGTGATATTCTTGGGCCCTACCAGGAAGAAACCGTCACCGCTGATGGTGCAGTCCATGGCCCGGCCGGTGGACACCAGGTCGCCGCTGGTCATATCCAGGTCGATGGTGCCCACGCTGCAGCCGTAGCCGATCTGCTGGGGGTTGGTGCTGCCCACGGTGTCGGTGCCCGCGGAACCGGCGCTCAGGGTGTTGTAAATGCTCTCTTTAAAGGTGATCCGCTGGGCCTTATAGCCGTTGGTGTTCACGTTGGCGATGTTGTTGCCCACCACGTTCAGGCCCTGCATTTGGGATTTCAGTCCGGAAATTGCTGCGCTCATAGCGCCCGACATAGACATTTTGCTCTTGCTCCTTTTCTGCTGTTGACGCGCCGCCGGGAAGCCGTCCTTCACACGGCCCCCAGAGCCTCCTTTCGGTCCTGCCCTCTGTAAACTTACAGGAACACAGCGCCGTCAATATTGGTGAAAATACTGTCCTTCATTTCTTCTTCCGACAGGGCGGTGATGACCCGGTTGTGGGGCACATTGACGATAAAGGCCAGGCTCTGATCCAGAGCCAGGATATTGGTCGCGCCTTTGGCCTCCGCCCGCTCTACTGAGTCGCCCAGCCGCTCCAGCAGCGTGGGCGTCACCTCGATGCCCCGCTCCTCCACACGGCTGAGCGCGTGCTTGGAGAATGCCACCTGCCGCGTCTGGGTGCGCTCCAGCTCCTGCTGAAGCACCGCTCCAAAGCCGCCCTGTGAGTCGTCCCTGGTCTTCGGGGTGTCGGCCGGCGTGTGAAAACCGCTGCCGCCCACCGCTCCAATGGGTCCGGTCACGGGAACACCTCCTTTTTTTCGGCCTCTTAGACCGCCGACGTCTCCGGGGTCTCAGGGGTCTCCTGACCGCCCTCACCGGCGCCGGTCTCGCCTCCCGCGCCCTCATCCGGAATCTCCGGCAGGGTGCCCACGGCCATGATGTTGCTGAGGGGATACATTTCGCCGTTGACGAAGATCACCGGCGTGTTCTGGTAGCTGCCGGTGCCCTCCACGGTGCCTACGATCTCCTGGATGTTGCCCTCTTCATCGTAGGTACCCACGGTGACGGTCTTGCCCACCAGGGAGGCCGCGTAGGTCATGGTGCTGGCCGCCGTCAGGTTTTCCAGACTGGTCTGCACTGTGCTCATCATCTGCACCACCGACATCTGCACCATCTGGTTGAGCATGTCCGAGGTATCGGCCGCGCTGTCAATGGTCTGATTCTGGAGCTGCTGGACCATCAGCTGCAAAAAGTCCTCAAAGTCCAGGCCCATTGCGTTGTCCGAATCGGCAACGGTATAGCCCATGCTCTCCAGCTCCTCCACCGTGGGGGTGCTGCTGTTGCTCTTCGCGGCAGCATAGGCGCTGGCGTTCTGGAGGCTATCCAGGGAAAGAGGCATGAAATCACTGCTTGTCATATGGTACACCTCCTGTATACCCGCTGTGTTATGCGTTCTCTCCTTCCATCTGTACCAGCCCCAAGCGGAGCTGATGGAGGAAGGATTCCGTCTCTTGCGGCGGCGTGTTCCGACGGGGCTGCTGTTGCTGCTGCTGGTGCTGGCCACCGTCCTGGTCAGGCTGCTGCCAGGCGCTCTGTTCGCTCTGAGGCTGGGCCACTTCCACCCGCACTTCCCCGTGGCTGCCGTCCTGCAGCAGCAGGCTCAGAGCCGAAACGTGGTCGCTGAGCAGCCGGGCGGTGTGCTCATTTTCCGCGTGGAGCACCACATGGAGGGCTCCCTCCGGACTGCTGGTGAACTCCGCCACCACGGTACCCAGATCGGCCGGGCTCAACCGGATCTCCACATGCTGGGCCCCCTGCTCCACCGCCCCCTTCAGGGCGCTGCTCAGGTTATTTTCCACCTCGCTGTCCGGCGCGGTCATATCCACTACCGTATCACCGACCCGCACCGGGGTGTTTTCCACCTCCCGGAACAGCGGCATCTGCATTCCCTCCACAACGGCGTTGCCGGTATCCGTGTCGGTCTTGCTCCGGCCCGTCTCATTCCCGGTCAAATCCTGGGACGGCTCCTCCGACGTGTTATTCTCCGTCTGCTGGGGGACCGCCGTCTCCTCTGTGGGAAGGGCCTGCACGGCACTGCTCTCCTCCGGGGCGGTTTCCGTCTTCGGCTCGGTATTCGTGTCGGTCAGCGGGGTCTGAACGGTCTGGACCGCGGGAGCCTCGGTTTCTGCCGCCGCTCCGGTCTGGACCACCGGCGTGCTCTCTCCGCTCTGCGGAGCAGTCGCCGCTGTTGTCGTGACCACCTGGACCGCTTCCACGCCGCTCTCTGCCGTCTGAACGGCAGGCACCGCTTCCGCCTGCGTCAGGATCTGGGGGCGAAACAGGGCGCTCAGGTCCAGCATGGCTACTTCAGACGACGTGTTGTCCTGCTTCTTCTGGTCCGGCAGCTCGGACTCCTCTTTATCCTGAGGGGCCTCCTCTGCCTTTCCAGCGTCTGCCTGTCCACGGCTCGTCTCAGTGCGGCTGTCCCGGCTCTGCGCCAGCAGTTCCTGGAAGCTGGGACCCGTGGTCCCCTCTCCGGCGTCCGCGGAACCGTTCTGGCTCACCTCGGGCACCTGCCAGGTGTTCTGCAATGCCATCTGTATCAGGCTGTCTATGTACATCTCTCTCACCTCCTTTCAAAGATCACTTTAGCTGCGGCTCTGCTCCAGCCGCGCGGCGGAGACCAGCTCTTCAATGAACTGCTCATCCCGCTTCTGTGCCTCCTTCTGGTAGGCGTCCTTCTGTTTTTCCTTCAGGCGCTCCAGCACGGCGGCATCCATGTGGGCCTGCAGCATCCACTGCCGCTTCTCCTCCGCCTCCTTCTGGAGGGTCTGGAGGGTCTGGGTCTCCCGGGCGATCTCCCGCTCCAGCACCCGCAGACCGTTTTCATAGCCCATGGCGTCGGCAATGGTGATGCCGGCGGAGGCCTCTTCCCGGAAACGGCGGTTCAGCTCCTGATAGCGCTCCCGCGCTGCGTCCAGACGGACTTGCTGCTCCTGGACCTGGCGGACCGCCTTGGCATACTCATTCTGGCGTCCCTCCAGCACCTGCTGGCGGTAATCCAGCACACCGTCCAAACGAAACTGAAACTTCTTCACCGCTCATGCCTCCTCTTACAGCAGCTTGCGCATCAGTTCCAGGTCCTCCTCATAGGAGAACCCCTCCTGAATGCCCTGCATCAGGAACTGCTGGATACCGTCGATCTTGCTCAGTGCGTAATCCAGCTTGGGATTGGTGCCCGCCTTGTAGGCGCCGATGGACACCAGATCCGCATTTTTCTCATACACACCCATGATATCCCGCACCCGGGCGGCCATCTGCCGGTGCTCCGGGGAGACGATGTCGTTCATCAGACGAGAGATACTGGCGCTCACGTCGATGGCTGGGAAGTGGTTGCTGTTGGCCAGACGCCGGGAGAGGACGATGTGGCCGTCCAGAATGCCTCGGACCGTGTCGGCGATGGGCTCGTTGGTGTCGTCGCCCTCCACCAGCACGGTGTACACTCCAGTGATGGAGCCCTTTTGGAAATTACCACTGCGCTCCAGCAGCTTGGGCAGCTCCGAGTAGATGGACGGTGTATAGCCGCGGGCCACAGGGGGCTCCCCCACCGCCAGGCCGATCTCCCGCTGGGCCATGGCGAAACGGGTCAGGGAGTCCATCATCAGCAGCACGTCGTACCCCTGGTCCCGGAAGTACTCCGCCACGCCGGTGGCCACCGAGGGACAGCGCTTGCGCAACATAGCTGGCTGGTCGGAGGTGGCCACCACCAGAACCGAGCGGCTCATGCCCTCGGGACCCAGGTCCTTCTCCATGAACTCCAGCACCTCGCGGCCACGCTCGCCCACCAGGGCGATAACGTTGATGTCCGCCTTCACGTGCTTGGCAATCATACCCATCAGGGTACTCTTGCCCACGCCGGAGCCGGCGAAGATGCCGATTCTCTGTCCCTTGCCCACGGTGAGCATGCCGTCGATGGCCTTGATGCCGAACTCCAGCCGCTCCCGGATGGGCGGACGGGCCATAGGGTTGATGTAAGAGCTGCCGTCCACACAGAAGGGGGTGCCGCCGTGGAAGGGTCCCTTTCCATCAATGGGCTGCCCCAGGGCATTGATGACCCGCCCCTTGAGGAAGGGCCCCATATTGAGGCTCAGCCGCCGGCCGGTGTTGCGCACGAAATTGCCCGCCGAGATGCCGCTCATATCGGAATAGGGCATCAGGAGGATGTGGTCATTTTTAAATCCCACCACCTCGGCCATCACCTGGCCGCCGGACTCGCCGTTGTAGATGCGGCAGATGTCGCCCACGGCCGCCCGTCCGCCGGAGGCCTCGATGGACATGCCCACGATGTTTTCGATCTTCCCGGTGTAGCTGATGGTCTCCGCCTGCTGCACCCGCTGGATCATCTCTTCAAACAAGGCCCCCGCCTCCTTTCAT